>CAUDEQ010000006.1 GCA_958448635.1 uncultured Bacillota bacterium
ACAGTATCAAAATGAAAGGAAATATGGTGTTTTAGCTTCTTAAATATCATACAAGAGTCAATATGAATTATATAAACGATTATATGTCTCCGCTGGGAGGAATGACGATGGCAAGCGACGGCAGGTTTCTTACCGGGCTTTGGTTTGACGGAGAAAAGTACTTTGGAGAGAGCCTGTCCGGCAGTAGTGAGAAAAGGTCGCTTCCGGTATTTGATGAAACTAAAAGGTGGCTTGATATTTATTTCAGAGGCGAGGAGCCTGATTTCACTCCACGCCTTTCGTTGGATACGACGCCATTCAGAAAGAGAATATGCGAATTAATGATGGAAATACCATACGGAAAGACCGTAACATATGCCCGCTTAGCACGTCAGATTGCAGAAGAACGAGGTCTTAAGACCATGTCTGCCCAGGCTGTGGGCGGAGCTGTGGGACATAATCCCATATCCATCATAATCCCGTGCCACAGAGTAGTCGGAACTGACGGCAGCCTTACAGGATATGCAGGCGGCATCGATAAAAAGCTCAGACTGCTGCAGCTGGAGGGAATAAGCGATTTTATTTCAGTGTGATCCCCATGACCTCAGGCAGGAACAGACGCCGATCCATCAGCTTGAGGTCAGGCGATATTACAGGTGTGAATTCCATCTTGTACAGGATATCCCTTTGAAGATCGACACCGGGAGCAATTTCCATGAGCGTGACGCCTTCAGGCATCAGGCGGAAAACTGCACGCTCCGTGATGTACAGTATGTTCTGACGACCTTTATCCAGGGAGTTTTCACCGGAAAAGGTTATATGATTCACATCTTTTTTGAATTTTATATGAGGTCCGTCCTTGATGATGCTGACCTTGCCGTTCTCTATGATTATTTCACTTTTTCCTGCTGTAAAAGTACCCATGAAGCATACGTTTTTAGCACCCTGGGTTATGTTTATAAACCCGCCGGGACCCGGCACCTTGCCGGCGAATCTGGAAACGTTGACATTGCCGTGACTGTCGATCTCTGCAGCTCCCAGGCAGGCGAAGTCGATGCCGCCGCCGTCATAAAAATCGAACATATCAGGCTGCTTCAGTATCGCATCCGGATTGTATGCGGCGCCTGTGGCGATGCCGGGGGCAGGAACGCCTCCCATTACGCCTGATTCGATGCTGGCAGATACGTTTTTAATTAGGCCTTCCTCATTCAGCACATTGGAAACGTTCATCGGAACGCCGATGCCGAGATTTATGAATGCATTGTCGCTGAACTCCATGGCGCCTCTTCTGCAGATGACCTTGCCGGAATCAAGCTCCAGAGGCTTTATTTCTTCCAGCTGTATTTTCTCATCTCCGCACCATGAATGAACCACAGCAGGAAGTCCCTCGATAAAATGCTGACCTGTATTTCCCGGCGAGCCGAGAATGACATAGTCGACGAGGGTGGCAGGAACTATGACGGACTGAGGATGAAGCTCACCGCTTTCCACGATCTCATCCACCTGGACCATCACTATGCCGCCGGAGTTTCGCGCCGCCGTTGCCATTTCCAGCTGCTCAAGATGCATCGCTTCCTTTTCCAGGGAAATATTTCCCTTTCGGTCGGCCATGGTGCCCTTTATTATTGCCACATCTATGTCAAAGGCAGGGTAGAAGAGGTGGTCTTCACCCTTGACGGTTATCAGCTCCACAGGCCTGTCCTCACATGCCCTGGCAGTATCGTTGATACAGGAGCCGTCCACGCGTGGGTCTACGAATGTTTTCATTCCCACCTGAGTTATGACGCCGGGTTTTCCGGAGGCGATGGCTCTCATCATATGAGACAGAACGCCCTGAGGGATCATGAAACACGGAATTGAGCCGTCCATAATGAGAGGGTACATTCTGTTGGCAAGGCTCAGATTGGAGCAGAGCAGCCGTCTTATGAGCCCCTTATGGGCAAAATGATTGATTCCACGTCCTTTTCCGTCGCCGCCGATACCTGCAACGTTGACAACGTTCAAATCTCTTGGATGACCTTCTCTGATAAAACGGTCTTCTATTTCGCCCAGGATGTCATCGGCAAGGCAGAAGCTTATGAAGGCGTCCACTCCAACGGTGGAGCCGTCGTTGATTATAGATGCCGCCTCTTTGGCGTTTATGAATTTAACAGGCATATATATTCCTTTCAAAGCGGTGATGACGCTTATTTGTTTTTAAATCTGATTTCCTTTTCCTTGTTGAGGAAGCCCCTCATTCCTATCTTCTGATCCTCTGTATCGAAGAGGGCGGCGAAAGCTTTGCGTTCAAAGGTGCAGCCGTCTTCGATGGAGGAATTTCTTCCAAAATTTATGGCTCTTTTGGCAGCTCTGACCGCCAGCTGGCCGTTTCTCTCAATGGAAAGGGCAATGTTCATGGCGCCGTCCAGAAGCTCCTCTGCAGGAAGTATTCTGCTGATAATGCCTGCTTTCAGAGCCTCATCGGCATCGATGATCCTGCCGGTGTAGAGCATTTCCTTGGCAAGGCTGACGCCGGCTATAGCAGGAAGGCGCTGAGTTCCTCCGGCACCGCAGATGACGCCCAGCTTCACCTCGGGAAGACCCATGCGTGCGTTTTGGGAGGCTATCCTTATATCGCATGCCAGAGCCAGCTCGAGACCTCCGCCCAGAGCATGACCGTTGATGACAGCTATGACAGGCAGGGACATGGCTTCAAGCCTGAGATTCAGTCTGCTTCCCAGTCCTGACCATTCCATGATCTCCTCTGGGCTCATATCGACCATTTCACTGATGTCAGCACCTGAAATGAAGGATTTGCCTGTGCCGGTGATTATTACAGTATAGATATCATCATCGGTCTCGATCTCATCGAGAGCGCAGTTTATATCATCAATAAGACTTCGGCACAGCGCATTCATGGTCTCACTCCTGTTG
This sequence comes from uncultured Bacillota bacterium, assembly GCA_958448635.1. Taxonomy (GTDB): domain Bacteria; phylum Bacillota; class Clostridia; order Peptostreptococcales; family Anaerovoracaceae; genus Lentihominibacter. Next base: position 2,893 of record CAUDEQ010000006.1, read on the forward strand.
AGAGTCATGACGGCAGTGTGACCTCTTTTTTCAATAATAACATCTGGCATTTTACATTCTCCTGAAAACACGGATATATTGCTTCCCGAAAAAACCTGCGATTATCCGAAGATCATCGCCAGCGGCAGCGCCACCAGGAATGTCGCAGCGATCGGCACCACGAGGCAGGTAACGAAATTGTATTTATACGAAAGCTTATGTGTCGTATTGCATATGGCGAATACCGATACGATGGAGCCGTTCCAAGGCAGCGAATCCAGTCCGCCGCAGCCGTCGGAGCATAATCTGTGAATGTATTCGAGATTGTATCCCGCCTGGCCGTATTCAAGGAAAGTGTCGCCCAGCGTTTCGTACATGAGGGAGATACCTCCGGAAGCAGAACCCAGTATGCCGGCAAATATGTTGGCGCCTACGGCAGCAACAAGATACGGATTGGCGTCTGAATTGGTAAGGACCTCCGTTGCAAATCCGTAGAACGGCGTTATCTTTGCAACAGAGCCGAAGCCGACGATGACAGCGGTGTTTATGATGACCGTAACGGATGATGTGGCAGCGGAATTGAACATGGTGAGCATTTCTGCCTTAGGCAGGTGCTTCCAGAACAGTATAAGTGCTGTCAGAATGCCTATGAGAAGGCATATTACGATATCCAGCTCGGTGAGATTGAAGATCAAAAGTACTAGAGCAAGTGGTATTATGGAAATTATTCCCTGAGGCGAGTCGGTCTCCTCATCTACTCGCTTAACGTTCTCAGGCCACTGAAAATGCTCGCCCCTGAGCCGTGCCTTTTTTGCCTGGTAATTCATAAACAGAACTATGGCAACAGCCATGGTGAGGGCTCCCGCTATGCCGGGAAGAAGCCCTGCATAAGAAGGGGTTCCGAGGTACTGCATGGATACCACGTTTGGTATCTGAGGAGTAAAAGGCCCCGTCATGGCAAAGGTCCACATGCCTGCACACACGATGCCCGGAAGCAGATAAGTGGGAAGATCGGCTTCCTCGAAGAGCTTCAGTGCGATGGGGTATACGGAGAATATGATAACAAAGCTGTTGATGCCTCCGTAGCTCAGTATGGCGGCAGCCAGCATACATGCCGGCATGCAATGCTTTGATCCGAATTTCTTTGATATTATGGAGCCTATTTTTGATGCGGCTCCGGAATTCTGATATATGTTGCCGAAAATATTACCCAGAAGGAAGATGAAAAAATACGACAGGAAAAATCCTGAAACACCTTCCATATACGTTTCGGTAACTCCTTTGAATACAGGTATGCCGCCTGAGATGCATGCTACTATGGCGGCAAGAGGACCGATGATTATCGGCGATACTTTTTTGAAAATAAGGATTGCCATTCCTATAAAGGAAATAAGAAGTCCGAGACCTGAAAAAATTACTTCGCTACTCATGATGTTTTACTCGATAACCTTCCTGAAATAAATAAAGCAATAACAAAAATAATGAAAAAACGTGCAGTCAAAAATATTTTAACATATAGGTTTGTGAAACTAAAGTAAACTTAAAGATTTTAAATTATCAAATTATTTGACGATAGATTTTAAAACAGATGAATAACACAAAATTTTCAAAAATAAACGGTAAAATATAGATAACGTCATGCAAAAGGAGTAAAATAGAACAAAGTCATGCTGCTATAAGATAATGGCGGCGCTTGTGATAAAATGAATAATGCAGGATCGATAACATCGTATGTTGAAGCCGTAAGCCTTTGCATATGAGAAAATACTATCGTAGACGGTGTGAAAGGAGGATGCTGCGCCATAAGGCGCAGTTCCGGAGATATGGCCTTTGTAACTTTTGAAAACGTGGAAAAGATATACAAGACGGGAGACATTGAGGTGCGCGCTCTTCAGGGCGTCGATTTTGAAATAGAAAAGGGCGAGATCTGCGTAGTAGTAGGTCAGTCGGGAGCAGGGAAGACTACGCTGTTGAATATCCTGGGAGGTATGGATACCCTCACCAGCGGCAGAGTGCTGCTGGACGGCAGGGATATATCCACATTGAGCGACAAGCAGATGGCAACATACAGAAGGTTGGATATAGGGTTCGTATTTCAGTTTTACAATCTCATACCGAATCTTACAGCACTGGAAAACGTGGAAATCGCATCACAGCTTTCACCTAAGCCGCTGAACAGTAAAAAGGTAATGGAGGTAGTGGGTCTGGGAGACAGGATGAACAATTTTCCGGCACAGCTTTCAGGCGGAGAACAGCAGAGAGTTGCCATCGCAAGAGCCCTGGCCAAGAATCCCAAGCTGCTGCTTTGTGATGAGCCTACAGGAGCTCTGGACTATGAAACGGGAAAGTCCATACTGAAGCTCCTTCAGGAAACCAGCAAAAGAACCGGCATGACTGTGGTGATAATCACGCATAATTCGGCGCTGACTGCCATGGCAGACAGAGTGGTGAAGGTTAAGAACGGAACCATTGCTTCCGTGTCTCTAAATGAAGAGCCTGTTCCTGTGGAAAAAATCGAATGGTAGGTGTATAGATCAACATGGCTGGAAACGTTTATGCTAAAAATATAAAACGCACCATATTCGGGAGCATGGGGAGATACATGGCAATACTTGCCATCATAGCTCTTGGTGTAGGCTTTTTCGTAGGTGTGAAGAATACCAAGGCCTCGATGATAGAAACGTGCGATCAGTATATGGATAAGTTTTCCCTATATGATTACAGGGTAATTTCCACATATGGATTTACCGACGATGATGTTAGAGCCATGGGAGAGCTATCCGAGGTTTCTGCCGCAGAGGGAGGAATATATGCAGATTTCTTTTCTGAGGACAGGGGAGGCAATTCCATCATACTCCGAGCTCATTCAATAACCGAGGATATAAATAAGCTGAATCTGGTTGAGGGAAGAATGCCTGACAAACCGGATGAATGCGTTGCCGACGGCTTCTACTTCACTGAGAAGGATATAGGAAAGACAGTAAAGATTGCAGATAAGAACCAGCAGACAGACAAGGATGCTCTTGAGTACGGCAGCTATAAGATAGTAGGTCTTGCCAGATCACCGTATTACATAATGAAAGGAGAAAGGGGCACCACCTCACTGGGAGACGGCAAGATATCCGCCGTCATATACATGCCGCGTGAGGGCTTTACTTCAGAATATTTCTCGGAAATATACGTTACGTGTAAAGCTCAGGGATATGTTTTCAGCCAGGAGTACGATGAGAATGTCGGTAAGGTCGAGAAGACGATAGAAAATACTGCGGAAAGCCGCGCTCAGGCGCGATACGATGACATAGTCGATGATGCTCAGGAGCAGATCGATAAGGGTAAGGCGGAGCTTGAAGAGGGAAGAGCGACATTTGCATCGGAAAAAAACTCTGCATATTCGAAGCTGAGAAATGCTAAATACACTCTGGATGCAAAGAGCAGGGAGCTTTCCGAGGGAAAGACTGCTCTTGCCGGAGAGAAGGCCGGCTTGGAATCGAAGCGGACAGAGGCGTCAGCGGCGTTGACATCTGCCAAGGCAGCGCTGGCGCAGGCTCAGGCACAGCAGGATCAGCAGGCCATAGCCATATATACTCAGGCGGTAGCGCAGGCGGAAAGCGCACTGTCGCAGATAGACGGAGGATTATCTGCAATATCAGCGAAGGAACGAGAAATAGCTGCCGGTGAAGCTGAGATAGCTGCAGGATATGAGGAATATCGTGCAGGAATGGCCCGGGCAGACAGGGAATTCGCTGATGCGGAAAGAGAACTGAATGACGCTGAGGAAAAACTGAAAACGTCTCAGAAGGAGCTGGAGGATATGGCAGCTGCGGAGGTCTTCATGCAGACCAGGGAAGACAATCTGGGCTTCACCTCATTTGAAAGCAATTCTGACATAGTGGACAGTATCGCAAAGGTATTTCCTGTGTTTTTCTTTTTGATAGCGGCGCTGGTATGCTCAACTACCATGTCCAGGATGATCGAAGAGGAAAGGACGCAGATAGGCGCATTGCGAGCCATCGGATATACGTCGGGCAGGATAATGCTCAAGTACATGGTATATTCCGGTTCAGCTGCCGTAATAGGATGCATCGTCGGATTTCTGGCCGGCTCCAAGTATTTCCCTGTGGCCATATGGACAGCATATGGGATGATGTTTGGATTTGCGCCTCTGGAATACTACTTCAACTGGCCGCTGGCAGTCATCTCACTTATCGTGTCGTTGATATGCTCAACGGGAACCACATATTTTGCCTGCAGAGGACAGCTGTCGCATATGCCTGCGGAAATTCTCAGGCCAAAAGCTCCGAAGGCAGGCAAGAGAGTCATTCTTGAGAGAGTAGGTTTCATATGGAGCAGGATGAGGTTTCTGCATAAGGTCACAGCCAGAAATATACTTAGATACAAGAAGAGAATGATAATGATGATCCTTGGAATAGGAGGATGCGCATCGCTGGTGTTGGCAGGACTGGGATTACAGGATTCCATCGCCGGCATCTCGGATCATCAGTACGACAATATAGAGAAGTACGATGTGATGGTTGCTTTTGAGAAAGAGCTGACAGAAGAATCGCATCAGCAGTTTCAGGACAAATATGAAGATGAGCTTAGGAATACGGCGGTATTCCAGCAGTCGACCGTGACTCTGAAGAACAATGGCGTTGTCAAATCAAGCAGCCTCATCGTAACGGATGATGAGAATATGACAGGCTCAGTGATAATGAGGGAGCCGGATAACGATATGAAAAATGTGCCTATGCCGGGAGACGGCGAAGCGGTCATAAACAATAAGATGGCGGAGATGCTGGGCGTAGAAATCGGCGACGAGGTGACGGTGGAATACAGCGATACCAACAGCACAACAATAAAGGTATCGGGTATATACAGGAATTATGTTCACAGCTACATGTTCATAAACAGCGAGACATACAAAGAAACCTCCGGCGAGGAATATGCGCCCACTATGATGTACCTTACCTTCAGAGACGGAACGGATGTCCATGAGGCTGCGGATGATATCAGTGATTCAGGAGACATCATAGCCATTTCCGTAAATGAGGACGTCAGAGAGAGGATCGATGAGATGATGCTGAGTCTTAACTATATAATTATACTTGTTATCCTCTGTGCAGGAGCCCTGGCATTCATCGTGCTGTTTAATCTCAGCAATATCAATATGACTGAGCGTGTGAGGGAGATAGCCACCATAGAAGTTCTGGGCTTTTATCCCAGGGAAACGGGTGCCTATGTGTTCCGTGAAAGCTTGATACTGGCTGTGCTTGGTATAATAGCGGGACTTCCTACAGGAATTGTACTGCATAGATTCATAATGGAGCAGATAAATGTGGACATGGTTTCATTTAATGAGACCATAGATCCTGTAAGCTACATATATGCTGTGGTAATCGTACTCTGCTTCACCTTCATAGTGGACAGGATAATGAGAAGAAAACTGAAGAGGATCAATATGGCTGAGGCTCTCAAGTCCATAGAATAGGTCTGCTTATATGTGTGATAATTTATTAAAGTCAGGAGAATTAAAAATGCTTGGATTGAAAAGAAACATAGTTTTGAGTGAAAGCGATTTTGATGACAGCGGCAATATCAAGACTTCAAGCCTGATGCATCACTTTCAGGATATAGCGCAGCTTCATGCCACATCGGTGAATCTCGGCTTCGAGGATCTGATGAAGGATTGTCGCATATGGGTTATGACGAAGCTTAAATTCAAGGTTTATCGTAAAATGCTGGCCGGCAGCCAATATGAATTCTCCACTTATCCAAGAGGAAAAAAGAGTGTGACGTGGTTCAGGGATTACTACGTGTATGACCGGGAGGGCAATCTCTTTGCCGCCGCCATAAGCAACTGGTGCATTATCAACTTCAACACCAGGAGAATAGAGAGGGCAAACGTTGATTTCAACGGTGAATTCATAGATCATCCGGCCATAGAGGGAGGAATTGAAAAGATCAGGATTCCTGAGGACATAGAATGTGTCAGCACGCATCATGTGACGGAGGAGGATCTTGATGAAAATGCTCATGTCAATAACTGCCGTTATGCTGATATGATAGGGGAGATAACGGGGAGGAACGATTACAACGAGTTCATCATACATTTCGCCAAGGAATCGAGAAAGGGCGATTCCATAGAGCTTTATAAGACAGAGTCCGAAGGATACGTATATGCAGAGGGAAAGCTGGAAGACGGAACTGTGATCTTTCAGGCGAAGGTGAGATAGAGAACTGCTTATAACAGACATGATGATATATGAAATGAATTTACAACTAAAAGACCGACAGCGATAATGCTGTCGGTCTTGATTTTTTATCTATTGTCTTATGACGCAAGCTATGCGGAGACTTTCTTATACAAGTCCCTGAGCCATCATAGCTTCAGCAACTCTTTCGAATCCGGCGATGTTAGCGCCCTGTACCAGAGCGTTCTTGTTGCCATAGTATTTTTCTCCTGCATTTGCGCAAGCGTTGAAGATGTTTGTCATGATCTGGTGAAGCTGTTCGTAAACGTCTTCGTGCTGGAATACAGTGTGTCCAGCATTCTGACCCATTTCGATACATGAGCAAGCAACGCCGCCTGCATTAGCAGCCTTTGAAGGACCTACAGCAGTCATCTTGTCGATGAGGTAAACGAGAGCGTCGTTTGTTGTAGGCATGTTAGCGCCTTCACAGTAGAACTTGCAGCCTGAATCAACGATGTTCTTAGCATCTTCCATGTGAACGTCATTCTGCATAGCGCATGGCATGAACAGATCAACCTTAACATCGAAGTCCTGGCAAACGCCCCAAGGCTTCTTGCCTGCGATAAACTTAGCTTCTGGGAACTTTTCTGCGTAAGGAGCGCAGATGTTCTTTCCTGAAGCTCTGAGATCCAGCAGGTATGCGATCTTTTCATCAGTACCGATTCCTTCTGGGTCATATATGTATCCGTCAGGACCTGAGATAGTAACGCACTTGGCTCCCAGCTGCTGAAGCTTCCATGCAGCACCCCATGCTACGTTACCGAAGCCGGAGATAGCAACAACCTTATCCTTCATTTCTTCGCCGTTTGCTTTCAGCATTTCTTCAGCGTACCATACGATACCGAAGCCTGTAGCTTCTGATCTTCCCAGCAGTCCGCCGTAAGGGATGCCCTTACCTGTAAGAACGCCTTCATATCTGTCAACGATTCTCTTGTACTGTCCGAAGAGGTAGCCGATTTCTCTTGCGCCAACACCGAGGTCGCCGGCAGGAACATCTGTGTTAGGTCCGATATGTCTGTATAATTCAGTCATGAATGCCTGGCAGAATCTCATGATTTCGGCATCGGATTTACCGTTAGGATCGAAGTCGGAGCCTCCCTTGCCGCCGCCGATAGGCAGACCTGTAAGTGAGTTCTTGAAGATCTGCTCGAATCCCAGGAACTTGATGATTCCAGGGTATACGTTGGAAGCAAATCTCAGACCGCCCTTGTAAGGTCCAATAGCGCTGTTGAACTGATATCTGTAACCTTTGTTAACCTGCACCTTACCGGCATCGTCAACCCATACAACTCTGAAGGTAACGCCTCTTTCAGGCTCTACCAGTCTTTCCAGAAGAGCAGCCTCTTCGTATTCAGGATGTTTCTCCATAACAGGTGTCAGTGAAGAAAGTACCTCTTCAACTGTCTGATGAAATTCGATTTCACCAGGGTTGTTCTTCTTGCAAAGCTCAATGACTCTTTCTACATAATTTGACATTTTTTTTCTCCTCTTTTTAAATATAAATAATAATTAAAAGTTGTAATGCCTACTTGAATTAAATATATCACTCAGCCTATTTACAGTCAATGGAATTCAGGAAGTTGTAATTTTCTGATAAATAACAAATATTGACTTTTTTTAACATAAGAAAACCTTTGATTTGTCGTGGAAATTTGCTATACTTACTAAGGAATGAAATCTTGCAGGAAAGGAGGCAGTGTCATGAACGAAACCATGGATAAGGATGTTAGGATGCAGCAGTTTGACGAAGACATCGAAGCTATAATAGATCTTCTGGACGAAAAAGCGTATTTTAAAGCGAGGGACATCATATTAAAATACAATGCAGTCGATGTCGGTGAGATCCTTGAAGAGGTTCTGGAAGAACTGGGCGTAGAAAAGACAATAATAATATTCAGGATGCTGCCCAAGGATGTTTCCGTAGAGGTGTTTTCTCATCTTCCTGCAGATGATCAGGTGGAGATAGTACACGGGATAACAGATAGGGAAATCTCGTATATCATAAAGGAGCTGGACTTCGACGACAAAATTGACGTACTGGAGGAGCTTCCTGCCAATATCGTCGATAAGATACTAGAAAATACTCCCAGGGAAGAAAGAAAGCTGATAAATACATTTCTCAACTATCCTGATACATGTGCAGGAAGTCTGATGACGCCTGACTATATCAGCCTTCAGGAGGATATGACGGTGGCAGAGGCAATGAGTCATATCAAGCATGAGGGAATGGACAGCGAGACTGTATATACATGCTACGTGAAAAAAGGCGGAAGAAAGCTGGAAGGAATAGTATCTCTAAGGGCGCTCGTAATCGCAGAAGACCACATCAAGGTGGCAGAACTGATGAATACGGATTACGTTTATGTAAACGTATACGATGACCAGGAGGAGGTAGCGGAAACCTTTAAAAAGTACGGCTTTCTGGCGATTCCCGTAGTTGACAACGAGCATCGCCTTGTGGGGATCATCACAGTTGACGATATACTGGATGTAATAGAGGAGGAAACGACGGAGGACATGGAGAGAATGGCAGGCGTGCTGGACGCCACAGACTCCGAATACCTTGACAAGGGTGTGTTCAGACATGCGGTAAACAGGCTGCCATGGCTCCTCTTTCTGACGGTGTCGGCCATGATAACCGGCAGCATCATATCGAGATTCGAAAACGTTCTTTCTCAGGTGATTGTACTTGTATCATACCTGCCGCTTCTGATGGGGACGGGAGGAAATACGGGATCTCAGGCTGCCACACTGGTTATAAGAGGTATGGCTGTGGATGATATAGACCTGAGGGATGCCTTCAAAGTCTTCTGGAAGGAGCTGAGAATCAGCATAATAATAGGTGTGACGCTGAGCATATTCAATTTTGCCAAGATAATGATAATAGACGGTGAAAGCGTATGGGTGGCACTGACGGTGGCATTGTCGATGATATTCGTTGTCATGTTCGCAAAGCTGGTGGGAAGCCTTCTTCCTATGGCTGCCAAGAGGATAGGCATCGACCCTGCTCTTATGGCCAACCCTATGATCTCATCTGTTACTGATATGGTATCCGCCATAACATTCCTGCTTACTGCTTCGCTGCTGTTGGGGATATCGTTATGATGAACGAGGAATACAACAGAAGGGCGCACAGGGTGCGAAAGACCATAATAATCGTGCTTCTTGTCATTGGCTTTGGTGCTATAGAATTTCCGGGGATATTTTTTGTCATGGATAAGGTGGAGCCGTTTATCATGGGGATGCCGTTTCTCTACGGATATATATTCTGCTGGTGGCTGTACATGTGTTCCGTGTTTTTCTACGCATATCGCACAGGATGGGGAAAGCATTCGTTCTTTCACAAGAAAAACAGATAAAAGAGAATAGTATTTAAAAGGAGCTGCGGCGATTGTATTATCGCTACGGCTCCTGTTTTTGTTTTACGATAAATTGTTTATTTTGCTGTGAAGTTCTGATTGAACTTATATCCGACGCCTCGTACGCTTATTATGTATTTAGGCTCATTGGGGTTTTCCTCCAGCTTTTTTCGCAGCGTGCTTATGTAGACCATCACAGTCTTGGCATCGTTTTCCATGCAAGTTGTCTTCCACACAGTTTCGAATATCTGTGAGGCAGGGAATACCTTTCGAGGGTTTTCCACCAGCAGCTTCAGGATGTTGTATTCCTTGGAAGTGAGGCTTATCTCCTTGCCGTTGACATAACATTCATGAGTATCGAAATCCAGCTTAAGATCACCGAAATCGTATATATTGTCTTCACGCTGCACAGCCCCCCCTTTTATCATAGTATTGTGACGTCTCAGATGAGCTTTGATCCTTGCGATGAGTTCGCCTGCCATGAAGGGCTTGGTCATATAGTCGTCCCCGCCGGCGGAAAGGGCAATTATTTTGTCGATCTCCTGAGTTTTACAGCTGAGAAAAATAATGGGTGCATTGGAATGCTTTCTTATTTCAAGGGAAAGGGCAGGTCCCTCCGTGTCCGGAAGCATAACGTCCAGAATTATAAGATCGGGGTTTTCCTTTTTCAGCATGGAAAGGGCGCTTTCTCCGTCATATGCAGACAAAGGAACGAAGTTTTCCTTAGCAAGGTAGGAGCATACAAGCTTGTTGATCGCCAGTTCGTCGTCTACTACCAGTATCTTTTCTTTTGACATTGTTAACCCTCCTTGAATAATGGAATAATAAAGGTAAATGTGCTTCCTGAGCCGTAAACACTCTCAGCAAATATTTCACCCTGATGGGCTGTTATGATTTCTCTGCAAAGCGTAAGACCAAGTCCGCGACCTTCGATGGTGCGGTTGGTGCCGTCAGATACGCCTGCACGGTAAAAGCGGTCGAAGATATGATCTATGTATTTGTCCTTTATTCCTATGCCGTTGTCCTTTACGGATACGACGAAGTTTTCCTTGTTGTCGTCTATATCGAAGCTCACACGGAGTTGTTTGTTGCCGCCTGAATATTTGATGGAATTGTTTATCAGGTTCGTAAACACCTGATAAATTCTGTCTGTGTCTATAACTATCCAGTGGTGCTCCAGTCTTCGTCTGTCAAAATATACATCGGCTACGAAGCCGTAGGAGGCTATGTCTGAAAGTCCGCTGTTGATCATCATATCGGCAGCCTCTGCTGCCGTATAGGCTTCAAAATTAAAGGTGAACTGATGAGTTTCCATCTTGGTCAGCTGATCCAGCTCGTCTATGAGCTTCTTGAGGGTGAAGGTCTTGGAAGTTATTATATCCATCGCCTCACGCTTCTTTTCGTCGCTGTCCATGGTGCCGTCGTTTATTGCCGTCAGGTATCCTGCGATGGATGTGATAGGTGTTCGAAGCTCATGGGAGATATATGAGAGAAGCATATCTCTGCTTTTGGCAGCCTCCAGCTGTTCGGACTCTGCAGTTTTCAGATCCGTCACATCCCTTAATGTGCCCTGAATGGCCACAGGCTCATCCTTTTCATTTTTGATTACGGTACATCTGAATTCGCCCCAGAATTTTTCGCCGTTTTTCCTGCAAAGCTCCAACGTATGTATTTCGCAGTACGTATCTTTGGGGTTGAAAATGTCTTCGAGTTCCTCAACCTGCTCATTTGATACCATGTCCAGATAGAATTTGGGATTATTGTAAAATGCCGCAGGGGAAAAGCCCGTTGAATCCTTGATGGACGGTGAAACATACCTGAATGCGATGTATGGCTGAAGGTCGTAATAGAAGAAGGCGTCCTTTGAATTTTCCACTACGGTTTTGTAAAGTGAGTCCACCAGATCGCTTTCTTCTCTTGAATATGCTATATAAATAGTTAAAATGCAGAAGGTTACTATATTTGACAACATCAGCTCTGTGATGTATAAATTATATTCAAGCGTAAGAAAAACTTCCACTATGGATAGAACCGATTTGCCGAAGCCCCACACCAGGAAAACCAGTGCAGCGATGGTACGCTCTCCCTTTGCTACGCTCCACTTTCTGAATACGTTGTGGCAGATGAACAGGGTCAGTATGATCTGATATACAGAAACGGGCAGATAAAAAGACAGCAGATCGAAATCATATATCATGCATATTATGGCCAACAGAACCATGTATAGTGAGAATCTGTACCAGTATGCGGGGATTCTGACATGCATAAATGAATATGTGCCGAACAGCAAGAGTTGAAGATTAAACATGTCTATGATTTTTCTGATTTCAAGGAAGGTCTCATTGGGCACTGAAAAATACAGTAGAAGACATAAAAGGCTGCACGAATAAGCCACCCATGAAAAACCCCAGTACTGCATGAATTTCTCCTGTTTTCTTGAAAACATGTAGAAATACATCGTCGATATTATAAAAGACAGTAATGCGAATATCAGAAGCCATTTGAAATTCATAATTGATCCTCCGATATATTATACATAAAATTTAGGATAAAATAAAGCAAAATCAACCTTAATGCATTTTTAAATATTTCCTGAGGTGACAAGAGAATGATAACGAGAGCAATAATGCTGCTTATGCTGTGCGTCTTCGCACTGATTCCACTGCTTCTGGGAGAATATGCCAGAAACAGATCAATACTGACGACAGACGATTTCATACTTCACAGCAGAAAACTTAAGACGTTTCCAATGTATGCCACGGTGTTTTCCACATGGATGAGCATCTTTGCATTCATGGGAGCGATAGCTTATTTTTACGAGCAGGGTCCCATATATATGACCACTGTAGGTTGGGACGCTCTTTTTGCCGTGTTGTTCATTTTAATCGGGCGAAGGCTGTGGCACTACGGCAAGGTACATAACTACATAACGCCTACCGATTTTTTTGATGACATATACGATTCAAAACCACTCAGCATCCTGGTCACCGCCATAGTTATAATCTGCACCATGATATATCTTCAGGTACAGACGGTAGGAGGACTGCTGGTTATGCAGATTGCCACAAGAGGAGTGATATCGTGGTATGCAGCAGGGCTGATATTCTTTTCCATACTGGTAATATATCTGTGGGCAGGGGGACTGCGGGCAGTAGCTCTTACCGATATGTTCTACTGTACGTTAATAGTAGTTGCCATACTCAGCTCGGGATTTTATCTCATGTCCGTTGCGGGAGGAAGCCATCATGTGTTCGGAGAACTGATATATAGAGATCCTCTCAACGTATCTATGAATATGGAGGACGGAGGGGAAAGGGTGGCCACGTGGATATCTCTGTTCATCATAGTGCCTATAGGCGCTTTCATGGGCCCTCAGATGTGGATGAGAAATTATGCGGCCGCCTCTGAGAAGAACTTCAACGTGCTTCCGCTGCTTCTGTGCGTATCCTCCGTAATATGTATAGGAACACTTTTTGCAGGCAGTGCCGGAGTGGTGCTGGCTGAAAACGTGACAAATCCTGACATCATACTTATAGAAATGCTTCAGAAGTATGCGGAACCGTTTTTCTACGTGTTCATCATCGTGGGAATATATGCCACCATATTTTCCACCGCCAACTCCCAGATTCACGCACTTTCCGCAGTATATACCATAGATATCTACAAGAAGCACATAAACAGAAAGGCTCCGGATAAAAAGCTGGTATCCATAGCCAAGTGGGGAGTGCTGTTCGTGTCAGCGATGTCATACATACTTGTGATAATCATACCAAAGAGCATATTTGATCTGGCAATAGTTGCTCTGGGAGGGATGGCACAGCTTATTGTACCTGTCTTGGGAGCGCTGTTCTGGAAGAAGTCGACTGCGAAGGCAGCCATTGCAGGGCTCATAACCGGAGAAATCGTATTCCTTATATGCGTCAGCCTTGAGGATGCCGAAGCCAGCATATATGCCGTGATTGCCCTCGTTATCAATGCCTTTGTCTTCGTCATCGTCTCGGTGGCGGACAAACACAGGATAACCGTTTCCAAGAGAATAGAGTCCTACAGAAAGGATTACATAAGAAGAAATTATTAAGAGACCTTATCAGAGGGTAAAACAATATTAAATGCGACTTTAAATTATAATTAAATATCGTCCCTCCTTATTAAAATTGAATGAAATATCTGATAATGTTTATGTGTAATTTATAGTTATATTCGTATTATTCATTTAAGGAGGAAAGGTATATGATAGTTGGAATGCCAATTAGCACATTTTTTGCCATCCTGAGTTGGCCTTTCGTCTACACTATCCTGGCTTTCGTGGTGTATTTCATCATGAAGAAGCAGGATGCTCAGATAGACGACACTGAATTTGGAGAAGTCCCTGACGATGGAAAGGGGGCTAAAGCATGAGAGTAGAAGTAATTGTACTTATAATATACTTCATAGGTATGATTTCGATGGGTCTTTACTGGAATAAGAGAGCCAAGAATTCCGAAGACTACATGCTGGGCGGAAGATCCATGGGTCCTCTCGTTACGGCGCTTACGCTTCAGACTACGGCGATGAGCGGATTCATGTTCATGGGCGGTCCTGCAGAAGCATATGCGTTAGGATATTATGCAATATTCTACGCTGTAGGTGATGCAGGCGGCGGACTTATAAATATTTCCGTACTGGGAAGAAGAATGAGAAGACTTTCACAGCTTCTCGACTGTATCTCTCCTATAGAATACCTCGAAAAGAGATACGAATCGGTTCCAGTTAAGGTTATCGCTTGTATAATAGCAGTATTCGGACTTTCCTGCTATGTACTGGGACAGTTCCTGGCAACAGGTAAGACTCTCGTTTCACTGTTCGGCTTCCCTCTGGAAGTTGGACTCATCGCAGGCGTTGCAGTTATCCTCTTCTACACATTTGTCGGCGGATACTTCGCAGTTGCCTGGACAGACGTTGTCCAGGGATTCATAATGATAGGATCGCTCATCGTTATCTTCATTCTCATGATGACAGAGATGGGATGGTTCGCAGGCCTCAACGAAAAGCTGGCTGAAATCGATCCTACGCTCCTTAACGTATGGGGAAGAGACAACATGTACGAAGGTGGATACGGAGTTATCGCAGGTGCGATCCTGATCTATCTGATAGGATACATGGGACTGCCTCACAGCGTAAACAAGCACATGGCAATGGCAAATCCTAAGACTGCCAAGACATCTGTTGTATATGCTACCATATGGACTCAGCTGTTCTGCTTCATTCCGTATTTCCTCGGACTGGGCGGTCTGGTAATATTCACTGCAGATCCTTCAGGACTCATCAACGGCGACCCAGAAATGGTTATACCGTCACTGGCAAGCATGATGTTCCCTGGAGTAATATCAGGTATAGTTCTGACAGCTATCATGTCGGCTATCATGAGTACGGTTGCTGCTCTGATGCTGCTCATAGCTACTATAGTATCGATTGACTTCTACAAGAGATGGCTCAGACCTAACGCCAGCGATAGAAGCGTTCTGCTGGTATCAAAGGGCTCAATCATAATCGTAGGAATCATAGGCGTTACCATTGCAGTGCTGAATCCTCCGGGAATCTTCAGCCTCATAGTCGACACCTTCAGCTTCATGGGATGTGCGTTCCTGCCTGGATACGTATGCGCTGTATGGTGGAAGAAGGCCAACTCGACAGGTATGCTGGCATCAATGATATCAGGCGGACTCGTTGCTCAGGTATGGGCAACCATGGATCTGGCTGCATCCACAAGCATCCATCAGTTCCTGGCCGGCATCATCGTATCATCGCTGGCAATGATCATAGGAAGCCAGTTCGGCAAGCCTACCAGCCCTGAAATGTGCGACCTTATCGAAAGAGCAAAGGGTAAGAAGATCGCAGTATCAAAGAACGTACAGGTTGCTTCTTCCAAGCATCTGTCAACTGAAAACAAGGCGATCACTCAGTTCGTATTCAACAGAATGGCTGCAGAGGCATAAGAAGCCTTTATTGATTGTAAATCTAATGAGTATATAAAAGATGATTGAATCCAGAATATTGAAATGCGGCTACACAGCCAGGGAGGCGTTGCTTTTGCTTCTCAGAACAGATCCCAATCTCGATCTTCAGGATATCGAAGAGGTGTATTATCCTTACATAAGATTGAGGTATCTGGTTACGGTCGGCAGTGGCAAACGCATGAAAAAACTGAATAAATTATCGGATTGTATCATAGACAGAGTCTCCGGCTCTGTCTATGAAGCAAATGGAGAGCCTGAATTCGAGGACGCCGAGATAAACGAAGATGAGGCCCTCGAAGCTGTTGTTGCCATGCATGAATGCTACGACATCGGCCATGACTTCACGCTGAAGCAGTATCTCGGCAAGGCCAAGCTGATGTTCACCCCTCAGATGCAGATAATCGAGGAGGATGTATTCTACAAGAAGTTCTATGTTGTGGGATGCATGGATGAAAACGGACAGATGTACTTCATTCTCGTGGACGGAGTGGACGGCGGTCTTTCAATCCTTGACAACGAGAAGTACCAGGGCGCTCTTGAAGCACATGAGACAGAGCTTATTTCCCATGACGAGCAGGAATAGGAATATCGGAATATACGGAGGACAATCATGAATCTGGATAAAACGATTGCTTCGTTAAAAAGCAAGCTTTATACAGTAACGTATTTCAAAACCTGGGAAGAGGCGGCAGACTACCTTGATAATGCCATTGACGGAAGCGTTGTAGGATTCGGAGATTCGAGAACGATGATCGATATGGAGCTTTATAAAAGGCTTTCGTCGCACAATGAGGTATACGATCCCTATCAGGGCAGAGACAATGACGAATTTCTTGCGATAGCAAAGAAAACGTTGACCACTGATGTGTTTCTTACATCGGTGAATGCCATGGCTGAAACAGGAGAAATGGTCAATATAGACGGCACAGGCAACAGAGTTGCGGGATCGCTTTTCGGACATGAAAAAGTGTATTTTATCGTGAGTACGAATAAAGTGACGCCTACCGTTGAAGAAGCTGTTTTCAGAGCCAGAAATGTCGCAGCGCCTAAAAACTCCATGAAGTATGCTCTGGCAACACCATGTGTAGCAAGGGGAGGAGACAAGTGCTATGACTGTAAAAGTCCTGACAGAATATGCAATGCTCTGACTGTATATCTCAGAAAAATGAACGATATAGACGATGTGGAAATAGTACTCATAGACGAAGAAATGGGATTTTAACCCTTATGGCATATTAATAGTGTAAAACACCCCATAAAAAGAACACATATCTTGTGATATGTGTTCTTTTTTGCGATTTGCATATGTCTTGAGGGTTATGACCTGAACGATTATATCATTTTTTCTTTTTCTTCTTCTTTGCCTGAGCTGCGGCCTCTATTCTGGCGGCCTTGATCTCCTCGGGGCTTCTCTTTGATTTCATGATTATGGAATCCACATCGGCGCCTTTGCCTGGAGGCGGAACATCAAGTCTTTTTCTTCTCATGGCCTGATACAGCAGCTCCTTGGCTTTCATGGAGACATTGGTGGAGAAGTTGACCTTTCTGTAGAGATCTATCAGATTGGCAGGTCCAAGCATTCTCTTGACATCAAAGGTTATATTCATGATCTTGGCAAAGTTTATGGTAGTCTCATCGCTTGGAGCGGCATCGAGCTTTTTCCATGCTCTTTTAAGCACATTTATCGTTATTACAAGATATATTATTACTCCCATCATCAGGAACGGAAGCACTGCCAGCATATTGGCCTTGATGACGCCGTAAATACCGCTGTCAGGTAAAGCAAAATATATGGCTACAAGAATTACGATAAACAGGATAAGCTTGTTTCTGCTCATGGAGTCACCTCACCGATAATAAAAGGGTATAATTATATAATTATTTTACAACAGCGTTAGGAAAAAGGAAACTTAAGTTTTGTTTAAACATTTATTGCAGTAATTTATTGCAGATAATAGCAGATATAAGGTATACTCTATAGCAGAAAAGGCGGAAAAAATATGGAAAACACAGGTTTAATTACTCTTGAATATGTGAATACTGTAATTAAGGAAAGACCGGAGGACGTACATAAGGGACAGTGCGGAAGGGTGCTGATCATCGCAGGCTCCGAGGGGATGGCGGGTGCTGCTGTTCTGGCGACGCGCGGTGCGTTGAAATCGGGAGCAGGTCTTGTGAAGGCTGCAGTGCCGAAGCCGCTGTTTACGATACTGCAGACAGCCGTTCCTCAAGCGACATGCACGGACGTTTCAGAAGGCTTTTCCCAGGAGATGATGGATGGCTACGGAGCAGTTGCCATAGGTCCGGGATTGGGGGTGGACGAGAGTAAATACCTGTTGATAAAAGATATACTTAGATATTATAATGGTACTGTGGTTCTTGATGCCGACGGTATCAACTGCATGTGCAGGTTCGACAAGGGACTGCAGCATTTATCCGAGAGAAAGCTTCCCGTTGTGCTGACGCCTCATCCCGGAGAAGGAGACAGGCTTCTGGCCGCTCTGGGAGGCGGAAGTGTGAAGGATAAAGGCAGAAGAGCTGCAGCAGAAGAGATAAGCGTCAGGACGGGCGCTGTTGTCCTCATGAAGGGGGCGGGTACCGTGGTGACATCGAGGGAGCAAGGAACATATATTAATACTACCGGCAACCCGGGAATGGCCACCGGCGGAAGCGGCGACGTCCTCACAGGAGTCATAGCTGCTCTGGCGGCATCGGGAGCAGAGCCATTTGCAGTAGCTGCGGCAGGGGCCTTCATTCACGGGCTTGCAGGAGATATAGCTGCGGAAAAATACGGTCAGTGGGGAATGACATCCCTTGAAATAGAGGAGTCACTGCCTGCTGCCTTCAAAAGAGTTGTAGGGAAATAGACAATTGATATACAAAGGAGTGTAGGACTGTGAGCATAAAGAAGGGAGACCTTTATTTTGCTGACTTAAGTCCGGTGATGGGCTCCGAGCAAGGCGGCATAAGACCCGTTCTTGTGGTACAGAACGATGTGGGGAACAAGTTCAGCCCGACTATAATAGTTGCGGCCATCACATCCAGGAGAAACAAGGCAGACCTTCCGACTCATGTTGAAATAGAGGCGGACGGCAACGGCCTGTCGAAGAATTCAGTAATATTATTGGAACAGCTCAGAACAATAGACAAAAGAAGATTGAAGGAAAGAATCGGTACAATTGACAAAACCCGTATACCGGAAGTTAATGAAGCACTGAGCGTAAGCTTGGGAATCGATAGTGATTCATTTTTCTGATGTATAAAAGGGCTGCATTTGCGGCCCTTAAAATATAATATAAAAATATATAATCATGGAGGAGAGAATGGATATTAAATCTCTGGAAAAGACAGCGGCGGAGATCAGGATCGGCGTAGTCAAAGCAATACATAATGCCGGATCCGGCCATCCCGGTGGTTCGCTTTCCGCTGCAGATATCGTTACTGCACTTTATTTTGATGAAATGAACATAGATCCCGCAAACCCTGATATGAAGGGGAGAGACAAGTTCATCCTTTCAAAGGGACATGCAGGTCCCGTACAGTATTCGGCTCTTGCCGTAAAAGGATACTACCCTATGGAGGATTTCATGGAGCTGAGGAAGATAGGCTCCAGGTTCCAGGGACATCCCGATATGAAAAAGGTGCCGGGAATAGAGATGTCAACAGGCTCCCTGGGCCAGGGCTTTTCGGCGGCAGCAGGCATGGCCATGGCAAACAAGCTGGACAATGATCCGGGAAGAGTATATGCTCTGCTGGGAGACGGCGAGCTTCAGGAGGGTATAATATGGGAGGCTGCCATGTCAGCTGCTCATTACAAGCTGGACAACCTGGTGGGCATCCTCGATTGGAATGGGCTTCAGATAGACGGCAAAAACGAGGACGTTATCACGGTGGCTCCCGTAGTTGAAAAATTCCAGGCATTCGGATGGAGTGTGGTACAGATAGACGGTCACGATTTTACACAGATACTTGATGCTTTCAAGAAAGCGAGGGAATGTAAAGGCAGACCTACCATGATAGTGGCCAAGACCATCAAGGGCAAGGGCGTTTCGTTTATGGAAAATCAGGCGGGATGGCATGGAAAAGCTCCCGATGCTGAGCAGACGGCACAGGCCGTTGCAGAACTGGGAGGTGAAATGTAATGGCAGATAAAATGGCAACGAGGCAGGCATACGGAAAGAAGCTTGTGGAGCTGGGAGAAAAGCATAAGGAGCTGGTGGTGATGGATGCGGATCTTTCCAAATCCACCATGACTGCCGAATTCGGCAAAGCCTTTCCTGAGCGATTCTTCAATATGGGGATTGCCGAGCAGAACCTTTACGCAGCTGCTGCGGGAATCGCACTGTCGGGAAAAACAGTGTGCGCCAGCACCTTTGCGATGTTTGCGGCAGGAAGAGCTTACGAGATAATCAGAAACTCCATAGGCTACACCAAGGCAAATGTCAAGATATGTGCGACTCACGCAGGCATTACCGTAGGTGAAGACGGAGCCAGCCATCAGACATTTGAGGATCTGGCTCTCATGAGAGTGATTCCGGGAATGACGGTGATAAACCCTTCTGACGGAGTATCGGCGGCAAAGCTCCTTGAGCAGGCTGTGGACATGAAGGGACCGTGCTACATAAGACTTGGCCGTGCAGCAGTTCCCGTGTTTTACGATGAAGCCTCAGATATCACACTGGGAAAGGGCAATCTGGTGAGAGAAGGCGGAGATGTCACCGTGATAGCCACAGGAATAATGGTGAACGAGGCCGTCATTGCAGCTGAGAAGCTGGCGGAGGAAGGCATCGATGTAAGAGTTGTCGATATCCATACCATCAAGCCTATAGACGAAGACATCATCATCAAGGCTGCATCTGAAACAAAGGCGATAGTTACTGCGGAGGAGCATTCCGTCATAGGCGGTCTGGGCAGCGCAGTTGCGGAGGTTACGGCGAAGAATGCGCCTGTAAAGATGGCAATGGTGGGACAGAAGGACACCTACGGAGAATCGGGAAAGCCGGATCAGCTGAAAGAAAAATACGGTATGACGGCGGATGCCATCATTGAGGCGGTAAAATCAGTACTATAATGCCGGTATAATTCCGTTGATGAGATAAAACATCAAAATGGAATAAAACCCCTGTAGTCGTAATAGATTCTAAGGAAGAAATATTGCGCGGAAAGGGGTTTTTTGTGTGGAAAAAGAGAAAAACAGATCAATTTTAAACAGGAAAAAACTGCTTATATTCATAGGCATTGCAGCAACTGCGGCAGCTGTCATCATGCTGTGTATGAAATTTGTCGGAGGCGAAGAAAATGTGGGCTTTGAGAAGGTCAGGGAGGACAGGATACCGGCGGGGATATCAGCTGATGTGATACCGGAATACAAGACTATGGAAAGAGCTTTGGCCTGCATGATAGATGACGATATATATGTAATGGTATCAAGAGGGGAGAAGCCATCCTCAGGATTCGGCGTTTCCGTAGACAAAATGACTATTCAGGAAAAGGATGGAAAGACGAATCTTGTAGTATATGCACTTTTCGAAGACCCCGACAAGAAGACTCCCATATCGCAGATCATAACATATCCGCTGTGTCTTGTTAAAACCGATTTGAAGCAATTGCCGGACACCATAGAGCTTCGAATACAGTACTGATGTTATATGATATGACAAAGGCTGCAGGTTTTTTCACATAATCGTCACCAAAGGACATCAAAAGAGGCGAATATAGTGGTTATTTCCCTATAAAATGTTGAAAACAGCAACTACATGTAGTAATATAATATTGTATGATTTGCAGCAAGAAAGGACAAAAGATCAGATGATCGTATTTAATAATGTTACAAAATATTACAAGTCAAATGTAGGACTTGAAAAGGTGTCCGTGAAGATCAACAAGGGCGATTTTGTATTCCTTGTAGGTCCCAGCGGAGCCGGAAAGTCAACATTTATCAGACTTATATTAAAGGAAATAGATGCCGATTCGGGAAGTATCAAGGTGAGGGGAAATGAAGTCACCAAGCTGTCCAACAGGCAGGTTCCCAAGCTCAGAAGGAACATAGGCATAGTTTTTCAGGATTTCAGACTTCTTCCGAAGAAAACGGTATACGAAAATGTAGCCTTTGCCATGGAAATAATCCATCAGCCGAAAAAGATCATAGAAAAGCACGTTCCACAGGTGCTGAGCATGGTGGGTCTTTCTGGCAAGGAAAACAAATATCCGGAAGAGCTTTCGGCGGGAGAGCAGCAGAGGGTGGCCATCGCAAGGGCTATAGTGAACAAACCGAGAATACTGATAGCTGATGAGCCTACGGGAAATCTCGACCCTGATACTGCTTGGGAAATCATGCAGCTTCTGGATCAGATAAACATGCGCGGGACAACCATCGTCATGGTAACACACGCTAAGGACATAGTGGACAAGATGGGCAAGCGCGTAATTGCCATAGAAAACGGGCGTATAGTAAGAGATGAATTTGGCGCTTACGGCTTCGAGGAGATGATAGCTGATGCAGCTACAGATGACGACGGAACCATAGTAAGCAGCAGGCGCACCTTCAGATCAAGATTCAGGAGAGGAGGCGACGCTAAATGAGAAGGTTTTTCTACACTCTGAAGCAGTCTCTCCTTCAGGTGGCAAGAAACAGAGCTATGTCGCTGGCCTCCATATTTGCCATTATGGCCATGCTGCTGATACTCAGCATATTTTTCATACTGGTCATAAACATCAATACTGCAGCTCAGGCCATACAGAACGATTATGATTCAATAGAGCTGTTTTTGGAAGACGAGACCACCAGGGAGCAAGCCGATGAGATAATTGACGACATCACGGGAAGCGAGGGCGTGGATGAAGTATATTACAAAACAAAAGAGGAGGCCCTTGCAGACTTCAGGGCTAGATGGGGAGAAAATGCATACCTCCTCGATTCGCTGACAGAAAACCCTTTGCCTAACTCTATCGTCATTATGATATCGGATCTTGATACTGCAGAAAGCGTTGCGCAGCAGGCTGAGACATATGACGGAGTAGAAGACGTTAAATTCTATAAGGACACTGTGGACAAGCTCCTCAGCGCCACTAAATTCATACAGATAGCAGCTATAGTTGTCATGATATTCCTCATCATAGTTTCGGTGGTGGTGGTATCAAACACCATAAAGCTGACGGTGCTCAACAGAGCCAATGAGATCAACATAATGAAATATATAGGAGCCACAAACTGGTTTGTTCGTGGACCGTTCCTGGGAGAAGGAATAATAATAGGTATTATTTCAGCAGGCATTTCGGTAGGTCTGTCGGCCCTCATATACAGCAGGCTTGTTGATGTCATAGGAGATCAGATATTCTCGGTGCTGGCGGTTCCTATGGTACCCGTGGGATTCCTCGTATTCAATTTCGCATGGATATTCCTGGCATTGGGTATAAGCATAGGAGCTTGCGGAAGCATGATTTCAATGAGAAAGTTTCTTGATAAATAGGCGGCATGGGAGGAAATAAAAGAATGAGGAAAAAAGGAACGATAATAGCGATTGCAATTATGCTGGTGACAGGAATTTTGCTTCAGCCTGCCACTGCGAATGCAGATTCTCTCAGCGATATCAGAAAGGAAATTTCTGAGACGCAGGCACAGCTTGAATCAGGCAAAAAGAGCGAGCAGAGTCTCATGTCTCAGATAGTCGAGCTTCAGCATAAGGTGGACGAGCTTCAGGCAGCCATTGATGAAGAAGAAAAGAACCTTGTAAGGCTGGAAAAGGAGCTGGAGGAGGCTCAGGAAAAGGTTGACACCCAGACTGAAAACCTCAACGGCAGACTGAGAAACATGTATAAAACCAGCTCCATAGGATATGTGGATGTTCTTCTGGATTCAGGAAGCTTTTCGGAATTCCTTACAAATCTCGATTTGGTCAAAACGATATATAGCAATGACCAGGAGGTTCTCAAGGATTTGAAAAAATCCAGAAAGATAGTTGAAGAAAAGAAAATAGAGGTTGAGGAGCTTCAGGCGGAGCTTGAGGAGTCCAAGGAAATGACCGAAAAGGAGAAGGCTGTAGTTGAAGCCAAGAAGGCTGAGGTTGCCAAGGATAACGACGAAACGCAGAAAATGCTTAATGAGCTTCAGGCAGAGGCTGATAAGATCACGGCAGAGCTTCAGGCTTCAGGAAGCACAGGAGACTATGCGGGAGGAGCTCTGGCATGGCCTACTCCGGGAGTAACGTATATAACATCGCCTTTTGGAAATAGAGTACATCCTGTCACCGGAAACAGCTCGTTTCATACAGGCGTGGATATAGGCGCCGGTTACGGTACCAGCATTGTAGCAGCCAATGACGGAGTAGTACATACTGCAGTAAGGGGATACACTGGCTACGGACATTACGTGATAATAGACCACGGCGGCGGCTACAGTACGCTCTATGCTCATTGTTCGTCAATAAACGTCTCCAAGGGACAGTATGTAACTAGAGGGCAGACCATAGCAAGAGTCGGCTCAACAGGAATGTCCACGGGACCGCATCTGCATTATGAAGTTAGAAGAAATGGAGCATACACTAATCCTATGCAGTATTATAGCTTCTAAGTATAAGTCTAGATAAAACTTGTATAAGACGTTGATATATTCGTATTATGGTATAATGCAAGTGAGCGGTTTTAAGTTGCAGCTGTATATAAAACAATGGATGTTGAAAGCGGATGAAAAAACATAATTTTGTTATTGTTGTTATCTTGATGACTGTCATGGCTCTTATATCACAGGCAGCTCTTGTCAGTGCAGCAAGCATCAGTGAGATAAGACAGCAAATTGAAAAGAATAGTGAAGCTCTTGAAAAAGGGCGAAGTGAAGAACAGAGTCTAGCTGCTCAGGTCACTCAGATGGAAGGTGAGTTGGCAAGGCTCGATGAGGCCATAGCCAAGGGTGAAGCTGAGCTTGAGAAGCTGGGCAAGGAGATTGAGGAAGCGCAGAAGAAGATGGATACTCAGTCAAAAAACCTCAATGGCAGACTTCGCAACATGTATAAGAGTGGAAATGTGGGCCTGATCGATGTTCTTCTGGATTCCGAAAGCATTTCCGAATTAATGATAAATTACGAAATGGTAAAGGAAATATACAGAAGCGACCGTAACGTGCTGAACTCTCTTGAAAAAGCTCATGACGAGTTGGAGGCTAAAAAGAAAGAGGCTGAAGAGCTTCAGGCTGAGCTGGAGGCTTCAAGGAAGGTGACAGAAGAGCAGAAGGCTGTGATAGAGGCGAAGAAAAAAGAAATTTCAGATTCCAATGCTAAAACTCAGCAGATGCTGGATGAGCTGGAGGCTGAAGCCGATAGAATAACTGCAAGCACAGAAAGCTCAAGCAGTACCGATTCCAGCTATACGGGAGGAGAAATGGCATGGCCATCGCCTACATGTCGAATAATCACATCGCCTTTTGGAAAAAGAACGAGACCGTATACAGGCTTTCATAACGGTATAGATTTGGCAAAATACGGAAGTGCTCACGGAGAGCCTATTGTTGCTGCCAATGATGGAATAGTTATTCGCGCAAGCTGGTTCGGTGGATATGGCAATTGTGTGATGATAGACCATGGCGGAGGAGTTGTGACATTATATGGCCATGCTTCCAGACTTCATGTCAGCTATGGTCAGCGTGTTTCCAGAGGACAGCATATCGCCGATATTGGAAACACAGGTAATTCATTTGGCGCACATCTGCACTTCGAAGTAAGGATAGATAAGAAGCCGCAGAATCCATACCCTTATATCACATAAAAAATAAATAGTGGGAGTATCTGGTTACTATGCGAAAACCTGAAGAAATATTGAAGGCTTTGCTTGAAACAAGAGGAATAAGTTCAGAAGAGGAAATCAAGGAATTTCTTTCTGACAGACCACAGAAAACTTATGATCCATTCCTGCTTCTAAATATGGAAGCGGGGGTGGATTTACTGTTGTCAGAGATAAAAAACAATGCGAAGATATGCATATATGGAGATTACGATGCGGATGGAGTCACATCAGTATGTATATTGTCGCATGTTTTAAGCATGCTTACAGACGATTATACATATTATATCCCATCCAGATTTGACGAAGGATACGGTCTCAATAAAGAGGCTGTAAGAAGGATATATGAAAGCGGTGTGAGTCTCATCGTCACTGTGGACTGCGGCAGTGTCTCTTGGGAGGAGGTTGAATATGCCAAGGCGCTTGGCATGAAGGTCATTGTTACAGACCATCACAGCATTGATGATGTCAGGGCAGACTGCATACTGATAAATCCCAAGCAGCAGGAATGCAGATATCCATTCAAATCGTTGGCAGGATGCGGTGTAGCATTTAAGCTGGCACAGGCAATACTGCAGAAAGCAGGGCTTCCCAAAAGTGCAGTGAACGATGTGCTGGATCTGGCAGCAATAGGAACAGTGGGAGATGTGGTCTCTCTCACGGATGAAAACAGAACCATAGTTAAATACGGCCTGAACAGGATAAACTCAGGGTCGAGGGAATCTCTGGCAAAGCTGTGCAGAGCAATATCTCTGAAATGGGTATCCTCAGAGAATATAGCATTCGGTATAGCTCCCCATATAAACGCGGCAGGCAGAATGGCGGGAGCCGCTGAAGCCGTGGAGCTCTTTACATCGAAGGATGAAACGCTCATAGATGAGAAGGTGGAAAATCTCGTATATTACAACGGGCAGAGAAAGAAAAAACAGGAAGAAGCCTATAATCAGGGTATGAAAATGATACGGGGTGATGAGAATTTCATAGTGCTTCAGATGGATGATATACACGAGGGGATAGGGGGCATAGTAGCAGGAAAGATAAAGGAAACTGCAGGGCGGCCTGTCATCATAGTCACTCCATCGGGAGATGGATATCTGAAGGGAACTGGAAGAAGCACCGATGGTGTGGACATATACGCAATGCTGAAAGGGCACAGCAGTCTTTTCGAGAGGTTTGGAGGACATAGCAAGGCTTGCGGATTTCTTATGAAAAAGGAAAAGCTTCCTGCTCTTAGAGCCGCTCTCGATGCTGACATCATCAGGCTGATGACAGAGGATGACAGTATATTTCAAAAGACGGCAGCATGGGATATGGAGCTCAGGCCGGAAGAAATTACGATGGAACTTGCGGATATACTGGAAAAGCTTGAGCCTGTGGGGGAAGGAAACCCAAAACCTTCATTTATTATACGAAATGTTGAACTGAAACGTGTACAGTTCATGGGAGCAGACAGGACACATGCCAGATTTACGGCAGGATCACCGGGAGGCGTATATGTAGGATGCGTGCTCTTTCAGAAAGCGCAGATGATGAAGGCGCTGCTGACGGAGGAAGAAACCGTGGATATCATCGGCTCTGTGGAAAAACAAAGCTGGAACGGTCAGAAAAAGGTACAGTTTATCGTTGAGGAGATAATAGGATGCAGATAGGAAAAGGGAAGTTCATCGCATGCATGGTGGCTGCGATTATGGTGGGAGGAGCTGCTGCGACAGTCATATCGGCTGCTGCAGGCGGCCAGGAAAAGGATAATAGATATGCGAAGCTGAATGAAATCTACGAGCAGATTAACAATAGCTATTACGAGGATGCAGATGAGAAGGCTTTATTGGACGGAGCCTGCAAGGGACTGGTTTCCGGTCTTGGAGATCCGTATTCCTCATATATGACGGAAGAAGAGTATGATAGCTGGTTTGACGGCATCAAAGGTGAATATTCCGGAATAGGGGTGACTTTCACTAAAGACGTAGACGGTAATTACATCGTTGTCTCGGTAACCAAGGGCTCGCCTGCAGAGAGGGCAGGAATACAGGCAGGCGATATAATCATTAATGTAAACGGCGAGGTTTACGATGATATCGAGACGATTGCCAATCACATCAAGGGTGAGGAAGGAACAAATGTCAGCGTGACATTCTCCAGAAACGGCAGCGAATTTACAAAGGAGATGGCCAGAAAGCTCATAGTTGAGCATAGCGTAGAGCAGAGGATGCTGGACGACAGCACATCATATATTAACATAACATCTTTTATTGACAACACAGATGACGACTTTAAAAAAGCCCTTGAAGACTCCCAAAAGAGCGGAGCCAATAAGCTTGTCCTGGATCTGAGAAACAACGGAGGAGGTCTCGTTGATCCATGCATTTCCGTAGCAGATGAATTTCTCGACGAAGGACCTGTTTTCTACATTGAAGACAAGGCGGGGAACAGGGAAGCATTCAATGCCAAGGACGGGAAAACCGATATGAAAACAGTGGTCCTTGTCAACGAGAACAGCGCCAGCGCATCGGAGATACTGGCGGCTGCTCTTCAGGACAATGGATATACAGTAGTAGGCGTAAATACCTTCGGCAAGGGGGTTATACAGTCGACTGTTATCCTTGATGACGGCTCAGCCTTGAAGCTCACCGTCATGCAGTATTTTTCGCCTGAAGGAAAGGCTATAAATAAAAAGGGCGTAACTCCCGATGTAACTGTGCAGATGAAGGAAGGCTCAGAGGGAGATCCTCAGCTTGACAAGGCCATAGAGCTGCTGAAATAATAGAATTGTTGAATTGGATACAATTTACTTTAAGGCATTAAAGTATTTTGTTGACGGCATGATTAAAGGGTGATACAATTACCTCGTAAGGATTATGCGATACAGCGATACAGTGTTGAAAGGAGTTCCATATGGCATATGAGTCAAAATTTAAAAGGGATGATATAGATGAATTGTTCAAGGCTGTGCTGCTCCTTGAAGATGAAGAGGATTGCTACAGGTTTTTTGAAGATATCTGTACCATCAACGAAATACATGCTATAGCACAGAGACTTCAGGTTGCGAAGCTCCTGTCTGAAAACAAGACATACAGCGAGATTGAGAATATAACCAAGGCTTCAACAGCTACCATAAGCCGGATCAATAAGTGTCTAGTATATGGAGCGGAGGGATATCAGCGTATCCTGGAACGAATGAAAGACGCTGAATAATTTATATTTGTTAAGGATTCAATGGCGGTGCGTTTGTTCCGCCATTTTAATACTGTTATGAAATTGTACATCATCGATAATTACAGAGATAAATACCCGGAGCTTAAGGGAAAAGAGCTAACGGACAGGCTCATAGAGGACTGCCTGGAAATGTATTCGGGAAAGAGACCTGAGATATTGCGAACATCCAGGGGAAAGCCGTATACTGAGCTTTACATGATGGACAGCGATACGGGAGAATCAAAAAAAATCTATTTTTCAGTAAGCCACAGCGGCAGCGTCTTTGCGTGCATTGCAGGAGATGTGCCTGTGGGGATAGACATACAGCATAGGAGAAAAGCTTCGGCAGAAAAAATAGCGCAGCGGTATTTTACAGAGGATGAGAAAAGGTACGTCAAGGAGCGCGGTGAAAAGGGCTTTTTCGAATTATGGACCAGAAAGGAAGCGTACAGCAAGCTTACAGGCAATGGCCTTGAGGATGTGATGGCAGGCTTTGATGTGCTGCAGCGTGATGATGTGGAGTTTACCGATTTGCGGTTGGAGGACGGCGCATGGTGTTCATATTGCGTGGCAAAGCAGCCTGTCTGAAGAGGTGATATTATGGATAAAAAGGGAATAACATTTAAATTTTTAGTGGAAAACAAAACGGAGCGAACGTCTATGCTGGCAGAGCATGGGCTTTCCATCTATATTGAGGCAGACGGCAGAAAAATACTATTTGATGCAGGAGCGACCGACATAGTGGTCCACAATGCCAAGGTCATGGGAGTTGAGCTTGAGGATGTTGATATGGCTGTTGTCAGTCACGGACACTATGACCACACAGGAGGCTTTCCTGCCTTTTGCAGAATAAATAAGAAGGCAGGCATATACATACATAAGAATGCCTTCAGGGATTCCTACGGCTTTCATGACGGAGAGCCTGAGGAGGAAAAAAGCGGCATAACATGGACTGAAGAGGAAAGGGCCGTGCTTTCTGAGCGGATGGTCATGACGGACGGTCCCGTTTATATCACGGATAACATATGTATCACGGGAACGGTACCCTATGCCGAGGGAACCGGAGTGACAGAGGATTTCTATTACATGGACGATTCGGGGAAATGGGTTGAGGACGACATGTCTCATGAGCAGTGCCTCGTTATAAGGGAGCCGGAGGGCCTCTATATTTTCTCAGGCTGCAGCCACAGAGGCGTTATTTCAGCTCTTGAGGCAGGCAAATCCATGTTCCCGGGAGAAAAGGTGGCTGTTCTGGTGGCAGGAATGCACCTTTACAGCGCATCTGATGATGACAGAAAATATGTTGTTCAGCAGATCGCCGCCGAGGGGCTTGACAAGGTGATGCCGGTACACTGCACAGGAATCAAGGCCATATGCGATCTGAAGTCGATGCTGGGTGACTCGTGCATAGTTGCCACTGCAGGCGCAGTTTATGGAGGCGCAGAGGGCTGATATGGAAAGCAGGCGTAAAGCGATGGAGGAGGCGGCGTCAAAGGCTGCTGCATACGTCAATATAAAGCCGCGCACCGGGCTTCAGGTGGAGAAATACCTCAGGGAAAAGGGGTATGATGAAGAGTCGGTGTCGGAGGCGGTGAAGCAGCTCATGGAGTATCGGTATATAGACGATGCGGAGTACGCGCGATTGTATTTTGAATACGGCTTCAGCAAAGGACGAGGAGAAGCACGTATCAGAAGAGAATTGGCAGATAAAGGCGTAAGTGCCGAAGACATGGATATTGCATACGATGAACTGGAAGAAGTGCCTGATCCTGTGGATATGGCCATGGAAATAGGCAGATCCATGATGGCGGGAACAGATATCGAGGAATTGGATTTCGACGGCAGAAGAAAGCTGGGCGCAAGGATCGGCAGAAGGCTTATGAGCAGAGGCTTTTCGCCGGAGGTGGCATATAAGGTCATCGGACGGCTGCTGAAGCAGTGATGATTTGCCGAACGGCGGAAGTGATTATCAGAGGTGGATTCAGATGGACGATCAGTTTTCCAGAACGGGAATGATAATAGGCGAGGCGGCGGTGGAAAGGCTCAGTCAGTCTTCAGTCATAGTCTTGGGAATAGGCGGTGTAGGTAGCTATGTCGTGGAGGGTCTTGCTCGTGCCGGAATCGGACGGCTTGCTCTGGTCGACAGAGATGTGGTGGACGTGACCAACATAAATAGGCAGCTTCCTGCTCTTCACAGCACCGTGGGAAGACCGAAGGCGGCTGTGATGGCAGAAAGAGTCATGGATATAAATCCGGGCTGTCATATCACGGCAGCGGAATGTTTTTTCATGCCTGACAATGCCGGTGATTTTGATTTTACTAAGTATGACTATGTGGTGGACGCCATAGATAACATAACGGGTAAGCTTACCATAATAGAAAAGGCATACAAGGAAGGAGTACCCGTAATTTCCTCTATGGGAACAGGAAACAAGCTTGATCCGTCGCTTTTCAGGATAACATCCATCGAGAAGACGAAGGTATGTCCTTTGGCAAAGGTCATGAGGAGAGAGCTTAAAAAACGCAATATAAGAGGCGTCAAGGTAATATATTCCGAGGAGGAGCCGATAAAACACGAAGAGGCGAGGACTCCGGGAAGCATCAGCTTCGTGCCGTCTGTGGCAGGCCTGATGATTGCCGGAGAGGTTGTAAGAGATCTGATCAAGTAACTTCAATCGGCGGCAATGCACCATAACTTTAAGCTTCGCAGCATTTTTGAAATCAAGAACTGCTGCGAAGTTTTTTGTGCAGCCGGCAGCCTGAGGGACATTTTTGGTACATATACTGTGGCATAATGAGACCATGGAATTCGAGATACAGAAAGGAAGGTGTTCATTATGTTGACGATAGCATGGATATTTATGGCGGTGGCGATTTTGGCAACAGGCGTACTTTTAGGTGACTTAAGGCATGAAATAGAGTATAATAAAAAGAATAGGAGTATAGAGCCTGTTCTAATAATTACAGAAGGAGATCGCCATGGATTACAGAAAGCAGATTATCGACAGGATAGAGTCGTTTTACGTAGATGTTGTTGAGGAATTCAAGGAATCGGAGATGAAAATAATCGCCGATTCAAAATTCAAGGTCATGTTCAAGAAAAAGGACTACGACGGCAATGTCGAAAATCTGAAGAGATGCAAGAAAATGGCTTTGCATATCGATGTTGAAGATATCGAGATTCCGAAGGATGACGATGTTGCCGTGCAGCTTGTCAGATCCTTTGAAAAATGTCTTGTACATTTCAACAATCTGTGCGATACGCACATAAGGCTTCAGATGGGGCTGAAGAATAAAGCCGAAAACAAGGAGGAGCTTAAATTCTCAGCATACAAGGAGCTGTTTCAGAAGGTCCAGACGGCAAGAAACAGCCTCAACAGTGCGCTTCACGAAATGGACATAGTATATACTGAATTCACGTACGATGAAGACGAGGAAACAGCCATAAACTATATAGATCTTTAAACAGGTAAAATGGAAAGAGGAGAAATAAAGAAGCTTTACATTCTTTACATTCTGGAGATACTTAAAAGATATTCCGATGCTGACCACAGGCTGACTCAGCAGGATATCATAAGGTATATGGAAAAGGATTACGGGGCTGTATGCGACAGAAAGACCATCTCGAGAAACATCGGCGATCTCATGGAGGCCGGATACGAAATCGAGCATGACAGGCAGGGATATTATTTTGACGGAAGGACCTTTGAGGACAGTGAGCTGCGTCTTCTCATAGACAGCGTCATGGCCTCCAGATACATCCCTAAAAAGCATGCCGACGATCTTGTGAGCAGGCTTATTGAGCAGTCAGGTGTGCATTTCAAAAAACGCATAAGGCATATATACAGCCTGGATAATATGGAGAGGGCGGAGCGCAATGAGCTGTTCTGGAATCTGGAATGTATAGGAGATGCCATAGAGGATAACAGGCAGATCGCCTTTTACTACAACAAATACGGAGAGGACAAGAAGCTTCACAGGACTACTGAAAGAAAGCACGTTGTCAATCCATACTATATAACCATAGCCAACGGCAGATACTACCTGGTGGGGAACAACGATAAATACAGCGATATCACCCATTTCAGGATGGAGAGGATAAGCGATGTGGAGATTCTGGAGGACATCAGGCGTCCCAAGGAGGAAATAACGGACTTTAAGGACGGCCAGGGTCTTTCTAAGCATATGCTTGAGCATGTTTATATGTTTTCCGGACCGTCGGTCAGGGTCATGCTGAAGGTTGGAGCAGATGGAATAAATGACTGCATCGACTGGTTGGGAAGAGATGTAGGCATCAGAAAAGAGGATGATTTTTTCATCGTGGATACTGTGACCAACAAGCAGGCTATAAAATACTGGGCAGTTCAGTTTGGCGAAAAGGTGGAGGTGCTGTCTCCGCCCGATCTTAGAGAGGATATACGACGCATGGTGGAGACCATGTGCGAGAAATACAGGAGGTAATCATGGATAATGTGAGTCTTATGGTAATGGGACTTTTCATGGTGATGACGATACTGATAATCTTATCTGTGATAATAATAATCAAGCTTTCCAGAAATGATTCAAAAGGAAGCGATGTCGGTGAGCTTAGACGTGAAATGCGTGATGAAATAGACAGATCACGTCAGGAAACCATCGATATAGTGCAGAAAAGCATCAGAAATCTAGGCGATATGATATCGCAGAACCAGAGAGAAAGCGCCGAATCTCAGAGCAGAAGACTGATGGAGCTCAACAGGCAGTTCACAGATACGTTGGAGCAGGTGACAAGAGGTCTGGGAGAAATGCAGTCTCTGGCAGCAGGCGTGGGCGATCTCAAGAAAGTTCTTTCCAATGTCAAGACGAGAGGTATACTGGGAGAGATACAGCTGGGTGCAATACTTGAACAGATTCTGGCACCGGAGCAGTATGAAGAAAACGTAGCTGTATCGGGAACATCAGAGCGTGTGGAATTTGCCGTGAAATTTCCCGGAGAGGGTAAGGAGTTCGTATACCTGCCCATAGATTCAAAATTTCCGGCAGATGCATATTCGAGATTGCTGGATGCATATGATACAGGGGAAAAAACGTTGATAAAAACCGCCGGCGACGGACTGCGAAGCGCAGTGCTGAAGGCGGCAAAGGACATAAGCACAAAATACATACTGCCTCCGGAGACCACCGAGTTTGCCATCATGTTCCTTCCATTTGAAGGGCTGTATGCAGAGGTCTTGAGACAGGGAATCGTTGAGCAGCTGCAGAGGGATTACAGGGTAACCATCGCAGGCCCAACTACGATGGCCGCCATGCTTAACAGCTTCCAGATGGGCTTCAGGTCACTGGCCCTGCAGAAGCATTCCGGAGAGGTATGGAATACGCTGGCCAAGGTCAGGACCGAATTCGATAAATTCGGAGATGTACTGACTAAAACACAGACCAAGATGGAGCAGGCTCAGAAGGATCTGGAAACGCTGGTGGGAGTGAGAACCAGAGGCATACAGAGAGCTTTGAAAAACGTTTCGGAAAAAACGGAAAAACTGGATACTTTTGACGAGTAGTCCATGACATGGTGACAAGGAGCTTGGATGTTATGAGCATATTCGCCATAGCCGATCTGCATCTTTCCATGGCGCCCGATATTGACAAGCCGATGGACATATACGGTCCCAGGTGGTACAACCACGCCGGGCGTCTAATGGAAAACTGGAGAGAGATGGTTTCCGACGATGATACGGTCATCGTTGCAGGTGATATTTCATGGGGCCTTAAGCTTCAGGAGGCGAAATACGATCTGGACTGGATCGAATCGCTGCCGGGCAGAAAGGTGATGTACAAGGGAAATCACGATCTCTGGTGGACCGGAATAACAAAACTTAATAAAATGTACGACAACATCACCTTCGTCCAGAACGACTGTTTTGCGGCGGAGGATTTTGTCGTATGCGGAACAAGAGGATGGCTTACTCCCGATAACGATGATTTTACGGAAAGCGATGAGAAGATATACAGAAGAGAGCTGCTGCGTATGGAAGCATCTCTGAAGGCAGGGGTAAAGTATATACATGAGCTGAGGGGAAAAGGGACAGGAAAGGAAGAAGACATAAAATCCGATGAAAATACGATCAGCGTCCGGGACTTCGAAAATTATCCTGAGATGATAGTTGTAATGCACTTTCCACCCGTATCAAAGGCAGCGTCATTTTCGGGATTTCAGCAGCTTTTCGAGGATTACGGGATAAAACGTGTTTTTTATGGTCATATACACGGCGAGGACGGCTTCAGGAACACCATAATGGGGGAGCATCACGGAGTGGACTATCAGCTTATATCTCTTGATTATCTCAACTGCAGACCGCTTTTGCTGAAAAGGAGAGTATGATGAATACTGTGGATATTTTAACGAAAAAAAGAGACGGATATGTCCTTACGGATGAAGAGATAAAACATATCGTCATGGGATATACAAGCGGAGACATTCCGGATTACCAGATGTCTGCTTTTTTGATGGCCGTTTACTTCAGAGGGATGGACAAGGAGGAAACAGTCGCCCTTACGCAGATAATGAGAGACTCGGGAAGCGTGGTGGATCTCAGCGGTATACGAGGAATAAAGGTGGACAAGCACAGCACAGGAGGAGTCGGCGATAAAACAACGCTGATAGTAGGGCCTGTGGCTGCTGCCTGCGGAGTGCCGATTGCCAAGATGAGCGGCAGAGGTCTCGGTTTCACGGGAGGAACCATCGACAAGCTTGAGTCGATTCCGGGGTACAGGACGTCCATCTCCGAGCAGGAGTTCATGGACCAGGTCAACGACAGGGGAATCGCAGTCATCGGTCAGACGGGGCATATTGCACCGGCAGACAAGAAGATATATGCATTGAGAGATGTTACGGCAACGGTGGAGAACCTGAGCCTCATAACATCCAGCATCATGAGCAAAAAGCTGGCATCAGGCTCAGACGCCATAGTTCTCGATGTCAAGTGCGGCAGCGGAGCCTTTATGAAGACTCAGAAAGAGGCAGAAGAGCTGGCCTCTCTCATGGTGGAAATAGGAAACGCCGACGGTAAGCAGACCGTGGCAGTCATTACCGATATGGAGCAGCCTCTGGGCAATGCCATCGGAAATTCTCTGGAGGTACAGGAGGCCATTGACGTTCTTAAAAACAGGGGGCCGGAAGATATCACTGAGCTTTCCGTAACGCTGGCGGGAATGATGATCCTCATCGGTGGCAAAGCTGCGTCTGCCGAGGAGGGAACGGAAAAAGCCCGCAGAGCGTTGGAGGACGGAAGCGCTCTTGAGAAGTTCAGAGAAATGGTGGAAGGTCAGGGAGGGAATCCGGATATAACGAAGGATTACAGCCTTTTGCCGCAGAGCAGCATATGTATGGAGCTGACGGCGCATGAGGAAGGATATATACAATCTGTGGATGCTCTGCGTGCAGGTCTTGCCTCTCAGCATACAGGGGCAGGAAGAGAGCGTAAGGAAGACAATATAGATCTTTCTGCAGGCCTTGTTTTTAGCAAAAAAAGAGGTGATTTTGTTGCCAGGGGAGACATCATTTGCAAGATTTATGGAAATGATGTGAAAAAAACAGAAAAAGCATTGGAAGAAGTTGAAAATGCTGTTAAAATAGGCAATGAAAAGCCTCTAAAGGATGCTCTTATAAAGAAGATAATAAGGTGAAAAGAATGATAATAAAAAAGGTCACAGCGATAATAATGGTTTCGATCCTGATGCTCTTTACAGTGTCATGCGGAGGATCGGACGATGAAGGCAAGGAGCCTGAAAAAGTGGAGATTGCCATGATCGCAGACAGTGATGAGATTAAAGACGGGTCTTTTACGGAGGCGACATGGGAATGTGTTGAACAGTTTGCAACCGCCAATGGAATGGTTGCTGAATGTTATAAAACAGAAGAGGTGGTTTCCCCGGAGGAGGCTGCACAGGAGGAGGCGAAAAAGGGTGGAAAGGATGCCGGCAAAAAGGCTCCTGCCACAAAGGAAGAATCGTATATGAATGCCATCAAGGAGGCTGTGGATGACGAAGCAAAGATAATAATAATGGACGGCGGGAATTTTGAAACTGCTGTTTATGCTGCTCAGTCACAGTACACTGATGTGTATTTTCTGCTTATCGACGGAGTACCGCATGATGCAGCCATGAATTATGCCACTGCGGCCAATACGATAAGCATAATATTCGCTGAAGAGGAAGCGGGATATCTTGCCGGTTATGCGGCTGTAAAGGATGGATTTACGAAGCTGGGATTCATGGGAGGTCAGGAGCTTCCGGGAGTCAAGAGGTACGGATACGGATTCGTTCAGGGAGCTGCAGCAGCTGCTGATGAGTTGGAAAAGAAGGTAGAAATGTCTTATATATATACAGGAACATTTGAGCCGACCAAGGAAATCAGACAGCAGGCTGCCGACTGGTATAAGAACGGAACTGAGATCATATTTGCCTGCGGAGGCGGTATGGGCACGGCTGTAATGAAGGCCGCAGAGAAGAATAGCGGTAAGGTCATAGGCGTGGATGTGGATCAGAGCGGACTTTCCGGCACAGTAGTTACATCTGCCAAGAAGGAAATAAGTATAGCAGTGACGGAAATGCTGGAAAATTATGCGGACGATAAGTTCGTCGGAGGAACGGCGTTCAACTACACTGCCAAGAATAAAGGCGTAGATCTTGAAATGGAAAATGCACAGTTCAGGACCTTTACAGAAAAGGAGTACAAAAATGTTTTAAAGCAGCTGCAAAACGGTAAGATACAGTTGAAAAAGGATACGGGGGTAAATGCCGTAACAGAGCTCACGGGAGAGTGGGTGACAATAAAATAATCCATTCATTGGACCATATGTGGTAGTTAATATAAATATAGATGGAGGAAAAAGATGAAATCAAAGAAGACCAGAGAGAGAATACTGGATGCTTCGCTAGAATTATTTAACCAGAAAAAAGCATCCAACGTCAGCACAGTTCAGATTTCTGCAGCTATGAAGATAAGCCCGGGGAATTTATACTATTACTACGCAAATAAGGAAGATGTTATCAGGTGCATTTGGGAAGAACGTATGTCAAGTGTACTTAAGGAGTTGCTTAAAAAGACTGAACAGATAAAATCATCGGCAGATGTGCTGGATTTTATCAGGGAAAGTCTTGAGTATATGATAGAATATAGATTTTTCTTTACTGAGATTTCGACGCTTTTCATCAACGATGATAAGCTGATAGAAATATATCGTGAAGCTGATCAGGAAATAAGAGATACTTTTAATGATGCTATTGACAGAGACTTTAAAGCAGGCAAACTGGTGAAGCATGATGAAGTGACGAGAACGCTGGTGGTTCAAAATGCCATCGCAGCGGCAAAGCAGATGCTGGACAATTACGATGTCTATATGGCCAACGGTGTTTCTGCTGAGGACTTTATAGGATATTGCTGGATAAGGATCATAGCGGTTCTTGAGACTATTTTCAGCGATGACATGAAGGAGGAAATGAATAAAGAGCTGGAAGCAAGAGGATTCAACAAGGAAAGATACCTGGAGCTTTCAAGATAAGGAACATATGAAAAGATACAGACTTTTGTGGTCCGTGATCAAAAGGACCCATACGGATAAATTAATATGCGTTTTTTTAATCAATATGTTTGTAATCGCATTGATAATGACCATTGTCGAGCCCGGTATCAATACTTATGAAGACGGGCTTTGGTATACCTTCGTGGCATGCACGACCATAGGCTTTGGTGATTTCGCTGCTGTAACATTCATAGGGCGTATATTGACCGTGTATATGGCTGTCAATGAAATACTTCTTGTATCGATAATACCGGGAGTTGTTGTCAGCTATTACCTGGAAGTCATTCACAGGAGAGAAAACGAGACTTTGACCATATTCATGGATAAGCTTGAGCATCTTCCGGAGCTTTCAAGGGAGGAGCTTCAGGAAATATCCGATAAGGTTAAGAAAATCAAATGATGTGATTTCAGGAGGGCAATACAATGAGGATTTACGACGAATAGGACGAGGCTCTGGCCCGCAGGAGGGATGAGCTTAAGGATGTAAAGGTCAGGGGAAATCTTTTAAAGGGTCCAATAAAGATTGTGGAATGCGATCCCGAAAGGGAGCATTTCATATACAACAGCTGGCATTGCTCTGAATATGAAAGAAAGCTATGCGACAAAGGTCTGTGTAACTATATTCCCATGATTTTCAGGAATCT
Organism: uncultured Bacillota bacterium; assembly: GCA_958448635.1. Lineage (GTDB taxonomy): Bacteria > Bacillota > Clostridia > Peptostreptococcales > Anaerovoracaceae > Lentihominibacter. Next base: position 41,645 of record CAUDEQ010000006.1, read on the forward strand.
TGTGGAATATTACAGGCATTTTCTTGATGTTAATGTAGCCATGATATCCGTAACGCCTATGGATAAGCATGGCTACTTTAATTTGTCCACATCAATAGGAGTGGCGAAGGGTATACTTGACAAGGCTGATATGGTCATCGTTGAGATCAACGAGAGACTGCCTGTGATCCATGGAGGCTGGGATGACAGCATACATATCTCGGAGGTGGATATGGTAGTCATCGGTGATAATCCTCCGCTGATGGATATGAAGATACCAGTTCCCAAGGATACAGATGTCAAGATCGCTGAGGCAATCATACCGTATATTTCCGACGGCTGCATGCTGCAGTTGGGTATCGGCGGTCTGCCCGGCGTCATCGGAGAGCTTATCGCAGACTCGGAGCTCAAGGATCTCGGCATGCATACAGAGCTGGCATCAGACGCCTATTACAAGATACATAAGGCAGGTAAGCTGACCAACAAGTATTCCACCCTTAACAGAGGAAAGGGAGCAGCAGGGATTTTTTATGGCACGGAAGAGTTCTATCAATGGGTAGATGAAAATCCGGGAGTCATAGGATATCCGCTGGAATACGTCAACGCTCCTGAGGTTATGGGAAAGTTGGATAAGTTAATTTCCATCAACAGCTGCATATCATGCGACCTTTACGGTCAGGTGTGCGCCGAAAGCTTCGGTACAAGGCAGATCTCAGGTACGGGAGGGCAGCTGGACTTCCTGACGGGAGCTGCAATGTCAAAGGGCGGTAAGGCGTTTCTCTGTACGGCATCCACGTTTACCGAAAAGGACGGAACGGTGGAGTCCAGCATCGTGCCTACCTTCAACGGCGATATTGTAACATCACCGAGAAGCCAGGCATACTACATGGTGACGGAATACGGCGCAGTCAACCTGGTGGGAAGAAGCACATGGGAGAGAGCAGAGCTGCTGATATCCATAGCCCACCCTGATTTCAGAGAAGACCTGATAAAAGCTGCTGAGAAGCAGAAGATATGGATCAGATCCAACAAGAGGTAGAGCAGAGTAAGTACAATGCGTTTTATGAGATAAGGGAGGAAAACTGCCGATACAGCATATACAACTGAATACGCTATACGTTTTTAAGGGCATGGCCATATAAATCGGCCGTGTCTTTTAAAATGCAAAAAGGATTGAATTGGCGTGGAAGCTGCAGCTTGCGTTGGAATCTCAAAAAAATTATGAGAATACATGTATTTTGAGATTATCTGTACATCTTCTCCGGAAAAGTCTCCAAATCATTGTTTGGACACCAGGTGTTTGGAGACTTTTATTTCGTCAGCCCTTTGGAAACAGCTCAAACTCTCCAAATATGCAGGTGGGCAGCAGTCCTTTGGAGACTTTAAGAGCAGGAGAATGCTCATGCCGGTAAATAGTCTCCAAAACAGCAGATAGATATGTGTTATTTGGAGTCTTAACTATATAGAGCTTCCTGATCAGTACAACGACTACAGAGGATAGATATGTGTCATTTTTAGACTTCTTAATATATCGAGTTTATATCATATAAGTAATCACCGACAAGTCAAATTCGGAAGACAAGCCGGCGGAGCCGCCAGTGCCTTTGCATGAATAAGAGGAATATAAGGTCTTCAAATAAGGATAGATTCCGGATATAATATTAACGAGGAAGAAATAGAAGAGGTGAATATACATGAAAAACACTTTTATAAGCTTTGATAATAAGGTCTGCCTTGTGACAGGTGCGGGAAACGAAAACGGCATCGGTTTTCAGACGGCAAGGATACTGGGACAGCTGGGCGGAAGAGTGGCGATAATCTCCACTACTGACAGGATATACAGGAGAGCTGAAGCTCTCGTGGAGGAAGGAATAGATGCCAGAGGATATATCGCAGATCTCATGGACAGAGAAGCGGTGTCTGAGGTAATCGACAGAGTGATGGCTGATTTCGGAAGAATAGATGTCCTCATCAACAATGCGGGAATGACCCAGGTGGGTGAGGAAGAGGACTTTTCGGGATTTCTGGATGTGACGTATGAAAGCTGGGATACATCCATAAACCGTGATCTTAACATAACCTTCAATGTCACAAAGAAGGTGCTTCCGCATATGCTGGAAAACGATTACGGAAGGATAGTTAACGTATCCTCTGTAACGGGGCCTGTTGTCAGTAACCCCGGAGAAGCAGCCTACAGCGCTGCAAAGGCAGGTATCGTGGGCATGAGCAGATCCCTTGCCATCGAATTCGGCGACAGAGGCATAACCGTCAACTGCGTGCTGCCGGGCTGGATAGCCACATCATCACAGACTGAGGAGGAAGCGGCAGGAGGGCTGAATACTCCTCTGAGGCGGAGTGCAGCAGCACAGGAGGTGGCAAACGGCATAGTATTTCTGGCATCCGACAGGGCATCATATATAACAGGAGAGTCTCTTGTGATCGACGGAGGCAATACCATACAGGAATACAAGGGACCATCGGAGCTTTATTATTGATCCATGTAGAAAGGCAGAGAATGTTTTCATTGGATTTTCATTGCGGCATATCGATCCTGTAGACAGGGTGGTCCGAAATATGAATGGATCATGGTCATATAGGGCAGAGACAGCCTGCATGATACTGTATATGTGATATATGTTATATCATGTCAAATACAGGATATATGCGACAGAAGCAGATGATCACCTTCTTTTCTCTTTTGTATATGCATACATTGAAGGGGAAGGGAGGTTTTTTTATGGGAAAAATGAAAAGGTGGCAGAAGACGGTATGTGCGGCGGCGGCAGTCTGTCTGATGGCAGCCTTCGGCTTTATGGGGATAGAAAAGTTCATGCCGGAGGAAAGAAGTCTGAGAATTGTTGAGGACAATGCAGTGGCCACAGGGGCAAAGGCAAGGATTGAAGCTTCGGAGAACCGGGAGGATCTGAATATAAAGGCAAAGTCAGCAGTGTTGATAGACGGCCACAGCGGCAAGGTGATATACGCACAGAATGAAAAGAAGCATCTTCCTCCTGCATCGGTAACCAAGGTAATGACGCTGCTTCTGGTGATGGAGGCATGCGAATCAGGAAAGATATCCTTTGATGATAAGGTTACTGTTTCAGAGCGAGCTGCGTCAATGGGCGGCAGCCAGATGTACATGGAGCCGGGGGAGCAGCATACGGTAGAGGAGCTTATAAAGGGCGTGATAATGGTCAGTGCCAATGACGGGTGCGTGGCGCTGGCAGAGCATCTGTCGGGCAGTGTAGAGGGCTTCGTCAAGGAGATGAACAGGCGTGCATCGGAGCTGGGTCTGTCAGACAGCAATTTTGTCAACACCAACGGTCTGCCGGTGGCAGATCACTATTCCTGTGCATATGATATAGGGATGATATCTGCCGAGCTTATGAAGCATGATGAAGCGCATAAATGGTTTACAAAATGGCAGGAGGATATAAAGGTAGGGCTTCCGGGTAAGGAAAGCAAATTCACTCTGACCAATACAAATAAGCTGATACGGACGTACAGCGGAGCAATAGGTGTTAAAACGGGGTTTACGCAGGATGCGGGGTATTGCCTGTCAGGAGCTGCCGATAGAGACGGTACGCAACTTATCGCTGTAGTACTGGGCTGCGAATCCAGCGATATTAGATTCAAGGAAACTGCAAGGCTTCTGGATCACGGATTTGCAAATTACGAAACGGTGATAATGGCAAAGGCAGGCGTGAAGCAGAAAAGGGTAAATATAGAAAAGGGTGAAGAGCAAAAGATATACGCAGTATCGCCTGAGGATATAGGAGTGACAGTCAGAAAAGGAAGCGGAGGAAAGATAAAAAAGAAGATAAGGATAGATGATGATATCAAAATGCCGGTGAAGAAAAATGAAAAAATAGGGGAAATGGTACTCTATAAGGATGAGGAGAGGATTGGTAAATTCCCATTGGTGTCCGACAGAGACACACAGGAAGCAGGATATATGACGATATACATACGTATGATGAAGAATATAATATAGAGTATTATTGGAGGGAGGAATCCCTTTGAACAGCGATAAGGTATATCTATTTTTTACGGGATATCATTCAGTGGCTGCAGCTTCAGATGTTTTGAACAGATACAATATAGCCAACAGGATCGTACGAGCTCCTGTTGGAATGAGGAACAGCTGCAGCTTTGCAGTATTGATAGACAAATCGGAAGAGGAAATGAGCAGATATTTGTTGAATTTGGAGAAAGTGATTGTAAAATCATAAATAATAATAATTTTTGAAAAACAAGGAAAACGAGAAAAAACATCGCTTGAAATAAAAAGTGTAAATGGCCAAAAACGTTGACATTTCAACGTTTTTGGTGTATACTAGTGGCATATTATGAGATAAATCCATGTAAAATAACGCATAAAAATAAGGTATACACGGAGGTAATTATGTTAACTAGCAATGTAAACACAAGCAGGAGGATTTGCTCGGTAATAATAGCAATAGCGATGTTTTTCACCGTATTTGCAGTTATTCCTTTTACGAATCTCGGTAAATCCTATGCGGCCGGAGAGACCGGTAAAGTAACCGCAAGCCTTTTATATGTGAGGTCAGGAGCCGGTACGGGATATTCTAAGCTCGGTTCCATGTCAAAGGGTAAGATCTTTACAGTCACGGGAACTGCAAAGGACAGCTCAGGGGTCACATGGTACAAGCTTAATTTCAATTCGAGAAATGGTTATGTCTCTTCTAAATATGTTGACATAATAAATTCTACTGTAAACAACACGGCCGGCGTCAAGGGAACTGTAACGACGAAAAAAGATCCGCTGATAGTAAGAAGCGGGCCGGCAAAAAGTTACAGCAGTCTGGGTACGATGGCAAAGGGAAAGGTATTTGACATAACGGGAAGCACCAAGGACAGCTCAGGTAGAATATGGTACAGACTTAACTTCAATGGGAAGACAGGATATGTTTCGTCGGAGTATGTTAAAACAACATCGGTGGTAACTCCTATGACCAATACCACAGGAACGGTCACAACTAAAACAGATCCACTGATCGTAAGGAGCGGAGCAGGAACGGGTTTCAGCAAGCTGGGAACCATAGCCAAGGGCAAGACCTTCGATGTGACAGGGCAGACTCAGGACAATACCGGACTCGTATGGTATGTGTTCGATTTCAACGGCAAGACAGGATATGTTTCATCAAAGTATGTAACTATAGAAACAAAGGCGGAGGAAACACCGGCTCCTGCACCGGAGGAAAAGCCTGATACGATTCCTGAAACAAAGCCTGATCCTGTTCCTGAGGAAAAACCTGATCAGGGTGATGCTGAAGGCGGAAGTGAGAGCGCTCAGCCGGAAGTGAAGAAGACAGGCAAGGTCAATACTAAAACAGACCCTCTTATCATAAGAAGCGGTCCTGCGAAATCATATAAGAATATAGGCACTATTCCAAAGGGAAAGACCTTCACCATACTTGAAGAGCAGAAGGACAGCAACGGTACTGCATGGTACAAGCTTACATACGGCGGCAAGACAGGCTATGTCTGCTCCGATTATGTAATCGTGGAAACCTCATCGGACAAGCCTGACCAGGGCGGAGACGAGGCCGATAAGCCTGAGACCGTTAAGATCGGTAAGGTAAACACCAAGACGGATCCTCTGATCGTAAGAAGCGGTCCTGCAAAATCATATAAAAATATCGGAAGTCTTCTGAAGGGAAAGACCTTCACCATTCTAGGAGAGGAAAAGGACAGCGCCGGAACTGTATGGTACAGGTTGTCATACATAGGTAAAACAGGCTATGTCTGCTCTGATTATGTAATAAAATCAGAAGTTCCTGCAGGCAGCAGTGATGCTGAAGATGCGGCTCCTGCAGAACCTGTAACTTTCAAGATGGGAACCACAACTGCTCCAAGCGGCCTTAATGTCAGAACAGGTCCGGGGACAGGATATAGCAGACTTGCGACCTTACCAAAAGGAACTATAGTTACGGTAACAGGTTCTGCAAAAGCAAGCGACGGTAAGGTGTGGTATACTTACCAATATTCATCCAGCAGAGTCGGTTATCTGTGTTCAGACTATCTTACTGTCAAGACAGTTACATCCGACAGTGAATTTGAAACGTATCTTAATCAACAGGGCTTCCCTGAAAGCTACAAGGCAAGCTTGAGAGCGCTTCATGCAGAGCATCCTCAGTGGATATTCAAGGCAAAGCACATTGGATATACATGGGATGAGGTTCTGAACAAGCAGACATCAAATATGTCGGCAAATCTGATCGATCCGGGCTCACCTGTTTCATACAGAAATCCTGATTCATACAATTCGTCGACAAAGACATGGTATCAGCCTGACAGCGGATGGTATGTTGCCAGCGATTCAGTAGTGGCTCACTACATGGATCCGAGAAACTTCCTGGGAGAAAACAGTATATTCCAGTTTATGCCTCATACATATGACGGCAGCTCTCAGAATGAGTCGACAGTTGCCAAGGTCATTGACGGCTCCTTCATGGAGAGCAGGAATCCTGGCGGAGGATATTCCTCATACAAGGCTCTTATAAATACTGCAGGTAAGAATTCAGGTGTTAATCCTAACGTACTTGCTGCCATGATAATACAGGAGCAGGGCTGGAACGGCAGCAGTCTTACATCAGGAAATTACAGCGGATATAAGGGATACTACAATTTCTTCAATATCGGAGCATATAAGGGCGATGGGATGAATGCTGTGGAGAGAGGACTCTGGTACGCAAAAGGCGGCAATAGCGGAGCCACATCATATTCAAGACCATGGAATACACCTTATAAATCAATACTTGGAGGCGCACAGTTCTATAAAGACGGGTATCTTGATATGAATCAGTATACATACTATACCAAGAGATTCAACGTTATGAATGGTCTCAGTAAGGTGGGAACAGGTCAGTATATGACATATGTAGCAGCTGCAGCCAATGAAGGAAGCCTTCTTAGAAGAGCTTATGCAGGAAATAATTCTCTTCCTATCGTGTTCGAGATCCCTGTATATATGAATATGCCTTCAATGCCATGTCCACTGCAGTAATACAGCTTAAAGGAGGGTTATTGAAATGAAGAGATTATTGAAAAGACTTGTCTTAACATCTGCAATGGTGGTAATGATGGTAATGCTTATGGCATCGCAGGTTTTTGGTGCAGCCTCCGTTACCATAAGCGGAGGAGATAATGTTAAAGGCGGCGATACATTTTATGTGGCAGTTACCTTTGGAGGTGGAGAAGTAGGTCGTGTTGACGCACAGATGGCCTATGATACTAATAAATTAACATATATATCCGGCGGCACCAGTACAGGTAACGCCGGATATATAAACCTCAGCAAGGCGGGAACCGACGGCAGCATCACATTCAACATTAAGTTCCAGGCACTGACTGACGGAAGCGCCGAGCTGAGCCTGACAACATTAAATCTCTACAATCTGGATGAGATGCCAATGAATGAATATCCGTCAGCTTCCAAGACCATAAACATAAGCGGCAACGCTCAGGAGGAGCAGATTGTGACACAGGAGACGTCTCCGGAGGCACCTGTAGAGCCTGAGACTCTTGCAGGTGTGGATGTTCGTGAAGATGAGGGGTCAGGAGTCGGCTCCGTAGCTACTGTAATACTCATAGTTTCAGCAGTCATACTAATCATCCTTATAATCATAATATCTATAATCCTTGCGAAGAAAAAGAAAGGCAAGGCTCCTGTATCTGCAAAGAACAGGGTGGCGCATGAAGCCGATGATTATTACGATTACAGACAGAGCAGGCAGCAGCCTCAGCGTTCAAATCAGCCTCAGCCTCAGAATGTAGAGTCTTATCAGGAGCCTCATCAGAAGAACGATGCTTATTGGATGGATGACCTGATGGGCAGCGGCAACATGGACAGACAAAACGATCATCGAAAGACATACAGAAAGAGAGCCAAGGAGGAAACGGAGCTCTTCGATGACTGGGATCTTAACTACAAAGACGATGATGGTGACGATATAGAAAAATGGTAATCAATACAGAAACAGCAAAGCCCCGAAAGTTTTTTCGGGGCTTTATATTTCAGTGATTTAACGCTGCCGCCGGCAGGTTATATAGGAGCTACTTCAGGCTTTCAGGATTGAGGCATTCAAGCTCAGGAAGGACGAACATGCCGTCTTTTCTGATGAGTACATCATCGAACCATATTTCTCCGCCGCCGTACTCAGGTCTCTGGATCATCACCAGATCCCAGTGTATGGCGCTCTTATTGCCGTTGGGAGCATCCTCGTAGCACATACCTGGAGTCAGATGGAAGCTTCCGGCGATCTTTTCATCGAAGAGGGTATCTTTCATAGGGTGCAGGATATATGGGTTTACGCCGATGGCGAATTCCCCGAAGTATCGTGCATTTTCATCTGTATCGAGAAGCTGATTGATACGCTCCGTATTGTTGGCTTCGGCTTTGACGATCTTACCGTTCTTCACCTTGAATACGATATTTTCATATGTGAAGCCCTGTTCCTCCGATGGAGTGTTGTATGAAATCGTTCCGTTCATGGATTCGCGTACAGGGGCAGTGTAGACTTCGCCGTCAGGTATATTCCTTTCGCCGTCGCATTTGATGGCGGGAATGTCCTTGATGGAGAATTTGAGGTCTGTGCCCGGCCCTTTGATGTGAACCTTGTCGGTTCTGTTCATAAGCTCTACCAGAGAATCCATAGCCTTGCTCATCTTCATGTAGTCCAGCGTGCAGACATCGAAATAGAAATCCTCGAAGGCTTCCAGGCTGGTATTTGCCAGCTGTGCCATGGAGCTGTTGGGGTATCTGAGTACGACCCACTTGGTCTTGTTCACCCTGTAGTCCAGCACAGGTCTTGTAAGCTTGCTGTACATGTTCATCTTCTCAGACGGAACATCGGCCAGCTCTGAGGTGTTGCTTCCTGCACGAATGGCTATATATGCCTGCATGCCTTTCATCTGAGCCATCTGATAATCATTCATGAATTCCAGCTGCTCCTCGGTGCAGCCCATCATGATCTCACGATTTATGGCAGAATCTCTTATTTCAACATAAGGCATGCCGCCTTTTGCATATACATTTTTTACAAGCTGTCTCACCAGATTTTTACAGCATTCGCCTTCATAGCTGATAAGGACTTTTTCGCCTTTCTGCACGTCGCAGGAGTAGTTCACCAGCAGATCCGCCAGCTTTTTTATTCTTGAGTCCATTATTATTCCTCCGTTTATGTCAAATTAAAACTAAATTACTATGGCATATTATACCCTAAATGTGGTATTTTTAAAAGAGTTTAAAACAGGAGCAGGTATGAAATACGTATTTATCATAAACCCCAACTCGGGAAGAAAGAGCAAGAGAGAAAGATTCTGCAGGGAAATATGCGATACAGCGGAGCGTCTCGGCATCGACTATGAGCTGTACTTTACGAAGGGACCGAAGGACTGCGGCAGGTACGCCCGTGAGCTTTGCATGAAAAGCACCGCCGGAGGCGAAAAACTGAGGATATACGGCTGTGGAGGCGATGGAACGGTCAATGAGCTGGTCAACGGCGTTTTCGGCGCTGAGAACGTAGAAATCGGCGTCATACCGATGGGTACAGGCAATGATTACATAAGGAATTACGGCGCTGTGAAGGATTTCCTCGATCTGGAGAACCAGATGACGGGTATCGCCAGAAGCAGCGATCTTATAAAATACAGGGCGCAGTATGATGATATTGTCACAGAGGGCTACTGTGCCAACATGTTCAACATCGGATTCGACTGCAATGTTGTGGATCTGACTCAGCAGCTTAAGAGGATACCGCTTCTCAACGGGCCTCTTGTATATATCGTAGGCGTCGCAGTGATACTTATAAAGAAGAAGGGGGCTGATCTTCTTATAGAGTCTGAAAACAAGGTGCTGAACGACGGAGAGCTGCTGCTGACGTCAATAGCCAACGGATGCTACTGCGGAGGAGGTGTAAAGGGCTCGCCGCTGGCAAAGCTTGACGACGGCCTGATGGACGTCACCGTGATAGGAAATGTGACCAGGCGTTTTTTCGTCAGCATGTTTCCAAGCTATAAGAAGGGGACTCATCTTGAAAAGAGCAAGGTCATCAAGGGAGATGTGATACGCTGCACCAAGGAAAGAAGTCTTACGATCACTGCCAGAGGGGAGAGCCTGAAGCTGTGCGTCGATGGCGAGATATCGGTGCAGAAGAAGGTGGAGTTTTCCATGGTCAAGGATGCAGTCAGGTTCATAGTGCCGCATCATCTCTGCGTCTGAGGCGTATATAAGTCCGTGGGAATGTGATGCGGGAATATCGAAACATGAAAACGCTGTCCGAAATAATCGGGCAGCGTT
>CAUDEQ010000007.1 GCA_958448635.1 uncultured Bacillota bacterium
CTACCGGGCGGATTTGGGACTTGCACCCTTGAGAAACGTGCGCCGCCAGGCGCACTACGTATCTAAAAACGTCCGTAATGCAAATTGCATACGGACGTTTTTAAATGCTTTCTTTTTCATCTGACGGATCTTGGATTAAAAATAAGAGCGATGATATATCCCCAGCCTATTGCCACAGATATACCTCCTGCCGCCGCCTCTATACCGCCTGTTACTGCACCGAGAAATCCATTTTCAGCCCCCTCGATGGCTCCTCTGGCAAGATTATATCCGAAGCCCGGCAGCGGTACTCTGGCGCCCGTTCCTGCAAGATCCACCAGAGGCTGATACAGCTGAAATGCCTGAAGCAGCGCCCCTGCCGACACCAGGATCACCAGCACCCGCGGCGCTGTGAGTTTTGTGGCATCCATCATCAGCTGACCTGCAACGCATATCGCTCCTCCCACTAAAAATGAACATATATATTCCATCATGCTCATCACTCCTTCCTATCTGTTATTCATCCATAGCCTCCAGTGACACGGCATGGGCTATACCGGGTATCGATTCACCCTGAAAGGGGCTTATGGTGGAAAGCAGCGCTCCTGTGGACATGACAAGCGCCCTTCTTATTTCACCTCGCATCATCTTCTTATATACGTATCCTGCAATGACGGAAGCTGAGCATCCGCAGCCGCTTCCTCCGCTGTGTACATCCTGCTGCGGCTCGAATATCATCGCTCCGCAGTCATCGTATTTTTTTTCAAGAACATCTTTTGATATTCCTGCACCCTCCAACAGATCCTTCATTATATCCTTGCCTATAAAGCCCAGATCTCCCGTGAGAACTATGTCATAATAATCAATGTCTCTTTCTGTATCCTCCATGTGATTAAGGAGCGTATCCACTGCCGCAGGCGCCATGGCGCTTCCCATACGATTGGCATCCTTTATTCCGGCGTCTATCACCTTACCTATGGTTCCCGATTCGATCCTGACCTTTTTACTGTTTATTATCCTGCCGTCAGCGTCGGACTCCATGCTGTCATCGGGAGCTTTAAGAGACATCATCATAGCTCCTGCGGCAGTAGCTGTCCACTGAGCCGAAGGAGGTCTCTGATTACCGTGCTCCAAGGGCATCCTGAACTGACGCTCTGCAGTACAGTAGTGGCTGGAGGCTCCGGATATCACGTTATCGCTGTACCTTCCATCCACCAGTACAGCACCGAGGATCAGTGATTCAGTCATGGTTGAACACGCTCCGTACATTCCAAGAAACGGTATGTGCATATCCCTTGCCATAAAAGAAGATGACATAAGCTGATTCAAAAGGTCACCACTGAGCATCGCACCTATTTCCCCCTCATCCTTTCCGGCTCTTCTGGCCGCCTCCATCATGGCGGTTTTCAGCATCTTGCTTTCCGCTTTCTCCCACGTCTCCTCTTCATATGTGTCATCGGTCAGGCAGCGATCGAACCATTCCCTCAGCGGCCCCTGTCCTTCCTTCTCGCCGCCTATGGAAAAAGCACCGGATATATAAGGCTTATTTTTAAAAAACAACGTCTGCTTCCTTTTTTTCATCTCATATCTCCTCCTCAAATCACGCCTAAGCTGCCAAGAGCCCAATATATCAAACCTATCACCATGGACAGCGTTATGCCGCATACCAGAACAGGACCTGCCAGTGAAAAGAGCTTTGCACCTACGCCCAAAACTATCCCTTCTTTCTTGTATTCGAGAGCAGGAGCCACCATCGAATTTGCAAATCCCGTTATGGGCACTATAACGCCTGCACCGACATGCTTTCCTATGGTATCGAACAACCCCATACCTGTAAGAAGCTGTGCCGTCATTATCAGAAGTATCACAACGTACACGGCAGCCTCCTTCTCCGACGCTCCCCTTGAAATAAAAATATTCTCAAGCCACATTGATACAAGGCATATGCTGCCTCCACAGACGAATGCCTTAACTGAATTCAGAAAATATCTTGGCTTTGGGGTGAACTGCTCCGCATATTTTTCATAGGCCTTCGCTACAGCCTTTTTTCGCATTTTATCTTCTTTTTCATTTATATCTGTCATTTCATTTCCCTTTCATTACGGATTCTCATTGATATTGTTCCCTGAAGAAGGGAATTCATGTGCAATCCTTTAATGTACTTTTTAAATAGCTGCAATTACTTCTGCGACCGGATATGCTCTGAAGCAACGCTTACATAAAAAAATCACAGCCGATACATGATCTGCTGTGATCTTTATTTCCTGATTTTTTGTCCTGCCTCAGTCAACAGCCTTCTTTGCAAGTATGCATACTGCGGCCACCAGTGCTGCCAGCCCCGCTGATACGATCGTAAGAACTATCATCGTTTTCATTATCTTTCCGTCCATTTGTGTCTCCTTCCCTACTCTGCGTTTACAATATGCATCAACGCCTTTTATGATACATATTATACACAAATTTCAGAAAAAAGAAACTATTATTTATTGATGAGGAATAATCCCAGAAGACATACTGCGATTCCTGCTATCTTGGTGGCTCCGAACTGCTCCTTATAGAGGATATATCCCACGACAACCAGGGCCACGGCAAGAATTATCGATTTTACAAGATATCCCGTATTGATATTCCAGCCCACCTTATACATGTAGATGCTTCCTGCTTCCAGACCAACTATGGCCAGTCCCAGTGCGAAAGCGCTCCAGTTTATCTGCTTCAGCTCCTGAAATAGGCTGCTGCCTCCGCCGGTGATAAAAAAAACAGTCAGCGAAACACAGGCGCCTATCAGATATGTAACGGTAAGAGATGCAAATGGATTAAGTGTTTCCGGCGTCGACTTGGCGCTTATCTGATAGATTATATCCGCCGATACAGCCAGAATAATAGGCCAGTATAAACTCATTTTTCCCTCCTGAAAAAAAGGCCACCCTATCGGGTGGCAATCTCAAATCAAAGCGATTCTGACTTCTCACAGCTGTATATTATCATTTTAATGACGAAGATGCAAGCTTTTATGATATACTGTCATCATGAAAAGAATTATACTTGCCTCTTCGTCTCCAAGACGAATCGAGATGATGAAGAAAAACGGCTATGAGCCGGAAATAATCCCTGCAGACGTGGATGAGAGAATTCACATACAAATGTCCTGCGAAGCAGCCGCCATGTACCTGGCGTACAAAAAAGCCTCCCATGTGGCTGAAGAGATCATCGCTGCAGCTCCTGTCGGAGACCATGAAACCCATGATGATATCATTGTGATTGCCGCCGATACCATCGTGGTATACGACAATGAAATAATCGGAAAGCCTCATTCACGCAGGGAAGCCTTCGATGTACTCAGCAGACTTCGCAGCGATTCCCACCGTGTCATGACAGGCGTCGCCATCATAGATACCGAAAGGAATATAAAGGACTGCTTCTGTGATATAAGCACGGTATACTTCGGAAGCTATACCGACGATGAACTGCTGAAATACGTATCTACGGATGAGCCTTATGACAAGGCCGGCGGATACGCCATCCAGGGCACCTTTGGAAAATACATCGACCACTTCGAAGGCGATTATGACAATGTGATCGAATTTCCATGGTATAAGGTGAAGGAGTATTTATAGACTTTACCTGTCACTGTATTTTAATTTATATATAATAATTGTGTACAAATAAAAATATATCTCTTTGCTTAGTCCTCGACGTAAACAATCATATAAGCTCATTCAAGAAGAATAGAACTCCGGGAAAACTCATGTCTTACAGACATTCAAACAGTTCCCGGAGTTTATCTATTCTTTATTTTCGTTTCGCTTATGATTGTAATTACGTCTGCGAAATCGCATTGAGATACATTTTTATTTGCACAGAAAATTTATTTTAAATAATAAAGCTCTGCTGCGTAACAGCGCTTAATTAAAAAGCCCTCAATCTGAGGGCTTTTGGGTTATACATTTATGTGCTGCTTATTTAGTTGACGCATCATACAGTGCTTCAGCGTTGTCCCATTCAGCAATGATCTCAGGTATAACCTTGTACAGGTCACCTACGATTCCGTAATCGGCAACTTCGAAGATAGGAGCATCAGGGTCCTTATTGATGGCAACGATGATGTCCGATGTCTGCATTCCTGCCAGATGCTGGATAGCGCCTGAAATACCGCATGCAAAGTAGATTTTAGGCTTAACAGTAGTACCTGTCTGACCTACCTGGTGTGAATGGTCGATCCAACCGGCGTCTACAGCAGCTCTTGATGAACCGACAACTCCGCCTACCTTGTCAGCGAATTCCTTGATCAGCTCGAAGCCTGAAGGATCTCCCAGACCTCTTCCGCCTGAGCAGATAATGTCAGCGTCAGTAAGTGATACCAGCTCCTTGGCCGACTTAACGATCTCAACGATCTTGGTTCTGATATCGCTTTCAGCGATTTCAGGCTTAACGTTTACGATCTCACCTGTAGCGCCTTCGATCTTTTCTCTCTTCTGCATAACTCCAGGTCTTACTGTTGACATCTGAGGTCTTGTTCTAGGGCAGATGATAGTAGCCATAAGGTTTCCGCCGAAAGCAGGTCTTGTCTGCTTTATTCCTGTCGATGGATCGTTAGGATCCAGCGTAGATGTATCAAGAGTAGTGTTGTTCTTAGCATATTCGATGTAGCTTGAAACTCTTACGTCCAGTCTTGTACAGTCAGCTGTCAGACCTGTGTTCATTCTTGCAGCTACTCTAGGAGCAAGGTCACGACCGATGTGAGTTGCGCCGTAGATAACGATTTCAGGCTTGTATTCCTGGCATGCATCTACCAGAACCTTTGTGTATCCGTCAGTTGTGAAGTTCTTCAGGAGAGGATCCTGGATCATGTAAACCTTCTCTGCTCCGTATGCGAAGCATTCGTCAGCCAGATGATCTATTCCGTCACCGATGAGAACTGCACAAACCTGAGTATCATCGCTGATTTCCTTGGCCAGTCTGTAGCCTTCGCCGATCAGCTCAAGAGCAACGTTCATCAGCTTGCCGTCTCTCTGCTCTGCATAAACCCAAACGTGCTTGTAGTCGTCCAGATCTGTAGCAGCTTCGATCTTTTCTTCTTCTATGGCACCGAACTTACATGCAGTCAGACACTGATTACAGAAAGTACATTTAGCGTTTATCTTCGCTACCTTGCCTAATTTATTTCCATCATATGGTTCGAATTCAAATGCGTCTGCAGGACAAGCCTTAAAGCAGATCCCACATCCTATACATTTATCTTTTATGATTTTAATTGCCATTTGTATTTCCTCCTCCTTATTAGATCACATGCTTGCCCTTAAGGCCGATCAGCAGGTTCTTTGCCAGTGCAGCTTCAGTATCTCCTTCTACTATTACACCCTTACCCTTTGGCTTCGGTGTGAAGGATCTGAATACGTTTGTAGGGGAAGCCTTGAGACCTACTGTGTTGAGGTCAACTGCCACATCTGCAGCGCTCCATACGTGGAGTGGTTTGTTCTTAGCTTCATATATTCCGCCGATTGACATGTATCTAGGAGTGTTCAGCTCCTTGATTGCTGTCAGCATGCAAGGAACGGGAACTTCTATTACTTCATATCCGTCTTCCAACTGTCTTTCAACTGTTACAGTCTTTCTGTCTTCGCTGATGTCGAACTTCTGTACATATGTAACCTGTGGAAGGCCGATCTTTTCAGCGATCTGAGGTCCAACCTGAGCAGTGTCTCCGTCGATAGCCTGACGTCCTGCGAAAATGAGGTCGAACTCACCGTACTTTCTGATGGCAGCAGTTACTGCATTTGACGTAGCCCATGTATCCGATCCGCCAACTGCTCTGTCTGACAGCAGTATAGCTTCATCAGCACCCATTGCGAGACATTCCAGCAGCATATTCTTTGCCTGCGGAGGTCCCATAGATACTACGATAACCTGTACATCGTCATATTTATCCTTTAATGCCAATGCTTCTTCCAGAGCATTCGCATCGTCATGGTTCAGAATACTTTCAACACCGTCTCTGATCAGTGTGCCAGTTTCAGGGTTGATTTTGATTTCATTGGTATTAGGAACCTGTTTAGCACATACTAAAACTTTAAAAGCCATTGATTATTCCCTCCCTATCTTTACTTACCGATAACTGATGCAGCGATAACCATCTTCTGAACTTCTGAAGTACCTTCATAGATCTCAGTGATCTTGGCATCTCTCATCATTCTTTCTACCGGATAATCCTTAGTGTAACCGTATCCGCCGTGAAGCTGTACGCACTTTGTAGTAACGTGCATTGCCGTCTCGGCAGCAAACAGCTTAGCCATTGCAGCGGCAGGTCCGTATGGAAGGTGTTTATCCTTCATATCAGCAGCCTTATATACCAGCAGTCTTGCAGCTTCGATCTCAGTGGCCAGCTCTGCTACTGTGAACTGAAGAGCCTGGAACTGTGAAAGCTTCTTGCCGAACTGCTTTCTTGCCTTCATGTAGTCGATGGTAACATCCAGAGCGCCCTGAGCGATACCCAGCGCCTGTGATGCGATACCTATACGTCCTCCGTCGAGAGTTGACATGGCTACCTTGAAGCCCTGTCCGATTTCTCCCAGAAGTCTGTCCTTAGGAATCTTGCAGTTCTGGAAGATCAGCTCTGTCGTCGATGATGCACAGATACCCATCTTGTCCTCAGTCTTACCGATGGAGAAGCCTTCATCGCCCTTTTCCACGATGAATGAGCTTATTCCGTGATTGCCCTTTGACTTGTCAGTCATGGCCATTACTACGAATACATCAGCGTATCCGCCGTTTGTGATGAATACCTTTGCTCCGTTGAGCAGCCAGTAGTCGCCCATATCTTCAGCTCTTGTCTGCTGTCCCGATGCGTCTGTTCCCGCATTTGGCTCTGTCAGACCAAAAGCGCCTAACTTCTGTCCTGAGAGAAGACCGGGCAGGTACTTTTTCTTCTGCTCTTCTGTACCCCATGCGAAAATCGGCCAGCAGCACAGTGAAGTGTGAGCTGAGCAGATTACTCCTGTCGATGCGCATTTCTTTGAAAGCTCTTCAACAGTTATAGCGTATGCAATGTGATCTCCGCCTGCTCCGCCGTACTCAGTTGGAAATGGTACGCCTAAAAGGCCGTATTTTGCCATCTTCTCTACAGTCTCCACAGGGAATCTGTGTTCCTTGTCGATATCTGCAGCGATAGGTTCAACCTCTGTTTCGGCAAACTCTCTTACCATTTTTCTTACGAATTCTTGTTCCTTCGTCAGTTGAAAGTTCATGTAAAAGCCTCCTTAATTACTCATAACGGTTTATCATTTTCTCACCGCAATTTTGATGTTGATTATATCGTTATATTTATAACAATCACACAAATTAATTAAACCATCTTTTATTTCCCATTGCAAGTAATTTTTTAGAAGTTTTATCGAATAAACAACTTTATACATATATATAAGCAAATTTTACTAAAATTATAGTTTTACATTTCTTTCAACTCGCCGGTTCTGTAAGCCTTGACCAGAGCCTTAAGCTCCTCTACTTCTCTGATCAATTCCTGACCCTGATCCGTATCCTTTACCAGCATCCTCTTTTCAAGAGTTTTTACCGTTCGTATAACAGGAGTATGGAATATCTGTGTGCCGTCAGGCTGGAGCGGGATGTAAGGCTTGTGCTCTGAAAGAGCCATATACCTGGAATTGAATATGAATGTATATCCTGCTATTCCCGTCTGCTTCTGGTATGCCTTGGACATTCCTCCGTCTATTATGAAGAGCTTGCCTTCTCCCTTGACAGGACTCTCCCCATCCTTGATCTTAACAGGAACATGTCCGTTGAGTATGTGGGAGTTCTCCGGATCAAGCCCGAATTCCTTCAGGATTTTTTCGCATATATCCCTTCTGTTTATCAGCTTATAGTATGGCACCGTATATTCCTTATGTGTCTTCTTATCCTCCACGAAGCATCTTTCCAGCGTCGTCATCTGATCCTTTCCGAAAAGAGGAGATTTGCTTCCAAGCCACAGATACCACATCAAGTCTCCGGATCTTCCTGTCTCTTCCGACTCATCAGGGTTGAAATACGCCTTTCTCACCTGACTGTCCAGATAGTCCATGTATTCGCGGCCGGAGGCTGTAACTCCGTTTATGGTACATTTTTCAAACTCTCCGTTTTCATCCATCGGTATACACCCATGGTACAGGAGATTTCCGTTGACCACCTTGTAAAGTGCGCCGTGGCTGTATATGAATTTTATATGCTCCTGAAGCTTTTCGCTCTGAAGGAAGGATGCCTCAAGTGCCATTAGTGTGGCTTTTTCCTCCTCAGTCAGCCTGTAAGGATCTTCAGGATCTATGGTAGGGAAGTTGGTATCCCTGAGAGGATATACGCCGTCCCTTAGCTTTATGGTTCCCTTCTCGTAATCTATCTTGTCCAGCAGCAGTCTGTTTTCAAGACCGTATTCCGGATGAGCCATTATCCTCTGCCCTTCAACCTTGAACTGGCATATGGCTATGGCCTTGTTCATCTTGGCCGCCAAGTTGTCATCCACAGGATCAAACTCGTTTTCATCGAGCCTCTTAGGCTTGAAATATTCACATGGATCGTCACCGTAAAGGTTCTCTGCCATGATTGCTAGAGGTCTGAGATTTATACCGTATCCGATCTCCAGCATATCGAAGTTGTTGTAGCTTATGTTCATTCTCAGTACATTCGTTATACACGCCCAGTTCCCCGTGGCAGCGCCCATCCATACGATATCATGGTTGCCCCACTGAAAATCCACATCGTGATACTTCATCAGGAAGTCCATTATGCAGTCAGGATGTGCGCCTCTGTCCCAGATATCCCCTATTATGTGGAGTCTGTCCACAGCCAGGGAGCTTATGACTTCGGTAAGCTCGATTATGAAGTCCTCCGCCACCTCGGACTCGACTATGCTGTTTATGATCTGACCGTAATAATTGCCTTTGTTGGCTTCATCGTCAGCGTGAAGCAGTTCATCTATGATATATGCGTATTCTTTAGGCAGACGTTTTCTGACCTTTGACCTTGTGTATTTTGTAGATACCGACTTGCATATGAGTATGAGCCTGAGGATGGATATCTTGCACCACTTATCGAAGTCCTCCTCGCTCTTTTTTCTCCTCTTGATTTCAGCCTCCGCATTGTAGACAAGAGCCGCCAGCTCGTCTCTTTCATCCCTGTTGAGGTCAGGCCCGAATATCTCCTCTATCTTGGCTCTGACAACGCCTGAGGCGCTCTTGAGCATATGTATGAAGGCCTCATGCTCTCCGTGAAGATCGCTGAGAAAATACTCCGTACCCTTCGGAAGTGAAAGTATTGCGCTGAGATTTACTATTTCTTCAGTCGCAGATTTAACATTCGGATATTTTTTTGACAAATGTCTCAGTAAATATTTATCTATCAAAATTTACTCCTCCTTATCTATGTCTACCGAACATGAGATTGTCCGCCGCAAACAGCAGATAGCTCACGCCTAAAAATACCAACAACGTTACTATCAAATTCATTCCGGGCAAGTTGAAATACGGGATGAACACAAAAGTTATCCCCAGTCTGTTTATTATATATACTGCCAGGTTGAAAATCACAGGAAGTATCGCCCATATCAGAGGACTCAAGGGAGTAAACTCTCCTTTTCTGCAAAACAGCAGATAGTCTGCCACAGCCAGAACAGGAGCTGCGAAATAAAGGAGATACCCTGCGAGAGAAAGGCTCATCAGAGGATTTGCCGAAACTCCGAAATGAATAAAATAATATACAACAAAGGTTATAAGCATATATATCGTTACCGCACCTCTCATCATCCCTCTCTCGTATCCCGGACGGGCCACTATGAGATATGCGAAATATATCAATGCCAGAACATTGGAAAACAGTGCGAATTCGCTCATTATCGTATCGATGCCAAATCCTGAGTATATAAGTCTCATTACGATTCCGGCACCGCACACGATGATAAACAGCACTCTGAAAATCACCGCTATGGTGTTATTTCTGATATACATTTTTTCCTGACTCCCTCCTGCTCCTGTATAGTATACCACGATCCAAAGCCAGAAGCGCACCGCATAATACGATAATTATCGCAACTATGAGTATAGCGCAGCCTGCGAAAAACTCCTGCGGCATCAGAAGTATCACCGGATCAGTATACGCATCCAATATCCAGTTGTCCTTTCCCGGAAAGAAAATGCGGTGGAACACCTCGAATGCCTTATCGAAGTTGACAGCTGACACAATGGCTACGACAGCCATTGTAATTCCTATGACCACCGACGACCAGAAGCCCGGGCTGTGTCCTCTGAAAAAGTACGGTTTCTTTCTTTTTACAAGGCAATAGATAACCACTACAGCCGTAATTACAGCTGATATTAGCGCCAACACCATGTCAAGTATGAACAGCTTCCTCACGTCCTCAAAGTGTGCTCTGCCGTCCTCTGACCACGGCAGGCTCCCTGCCGAAAACTCATCTGTTTTCCCCGTGCAGTAGTCCAGCACATCGTCATAAGTCTCTTTGATCTGACTCTCCGTCATCCCGCTTCTTTCTGTCAAATCCAGCGGCTGTATATGTGCATGATAAAATGGCCTTGCCAATATTGGAACCGCCACCGCCGATGTTACTATGAAAACCGCTGCGGATATCATCAGTATGACGGCACCGATCCTGCTTTCTCTATTCTTTTCGCTCATAATGCTTCCAATCAAACATGAATTTCATCAGTCTGATGCCAATGATTCCGTTATTTCATCAGCCTGCTGATTATCGACTCCTTTTCCACATCCCAGCCTTCGCCTTTGCTGTGCTTGTATTTTTTCAAGATCTTATCTGTGGCAGGATTTTCAGCCAGCTCCTTCTCGTACAGCTGCCGTTCGTATTCCGTCAAGCTGTCCACCTGCTTAATATGAGCCTTTATGGGCTTTGGCAGTACCAGCATATAGATCAGCGGCGATATTATCAGCCAGTATATTACAGTCCACACGATGATGAACACTGCAGCATAAACATGGGTAAGTCCGTTGACAGCCAGCAATACGAATGCCATGGATACGAGTATCCAGAGAATGAAGCCTATGTATGTCCTGTCAAGAAGCGCCAGCCTTGCCTGCAGCGCCTCGTCATACCATACATCGTTGTATTTACCCAACGCCTTTTTCCACTTGTTCCTGCTCCTTGCCAGTCCGAAGGCTGTTTTGAAATCTTCAAACGTTGCTTTTTCCTCAGGTATTTCAATGGGAGCATGATCCGTCTTCACGTAGAGTACCTCCGAAAATATCGCACTGCCCTCTCCCATCACCGTAAGCTCCGTCACTTCTCCTTCTTCAAAGTCCAACACCAGCTGACAGCCCTCCTGCACCATATGACTCTCACCGCATGCCGATACCACCGCATAGCCTCTTATGCAGTATAATCCAATAGATGCATGTGTATATTCTCCGGCTTCGGATAATGGCACGGCCTTGGCTTCATTTTCAGCCTCCATCATCTCCAATCGTCCGGCACATCCTTTCCTGAATATCAGATTGTAATCCTTTATCCTTCCGAAGCACTTAGTGACTGTACCTCCATCAAATGTATCCTGCTGTGCCGGCTGAAGTCTTACTGACCTCTCGTTTCCATGGGCCAGTACAGCCTCGCCCTCCATCACCATGAGAACTCTGTCGTAATCAGGAAGCTTCGTAAAGGTGGATTCGTCCACTTCAACGTCGGCAGAGCTGAGCCTCCATATAAAGTTTCTCTCTATATATTCCGATGACTCCGGATATATGGCAAACTGTGTAGTTTCGCCTCCCGACCACTTACCTGTACTGAAGCCTTCTCTATCGTATATCCTTTTTTTCATACACCGCTCCTGTCCTTGATCATTCCTTACCTATATCGTTGAACCCTCGTCCGGCGCCCCATACCGTCTCAACTCTCGTTACGGTGACAAATGCGTCGTGATCTATCTCCGCCAGCTTTTTTCTGACCTGTGTGCTCTCCCTAGGAGAACACAGCAGCACCAGCTGTCTCATCTCTCTTCCCGTATATTCGCCCCTTATTTCAAAGCTTGTAATACCTCTGTCCACCTCGTTTATTATAAAGTCCGATATCTCATCAGCCTTGCTTGTTATTATATTGAGCTGCACCGTCTTGCTGGCAAAGCCGTACATGACTATTTCCGATGTCTTCGTCAATATCACCTGTGTAATGAGGGCGTACAGCGCTATATTCCTGCCGTACACCAGCGCCGAAGCGATTATTATTACCGCATCTATACACAGCAGTATCTTACTGAGGCTTGCCTGCGGGTAGAGCTTCAGCTTGATTATCTTGGCTATGGCGTCCGTACCGGCAGATGCATAGCCTCTCCAGAAGATCAGTCCTATATATACTCCCGTAAACACACCGCAGAAGACTGCCGCCAGCAGTATGTCCTTCGTTTCAAGGAGCTTTATGTCCATGCGCTCAAACAGGAAGAGAACTGCCGGATAAAGTATGGAAAGAAACAGTATTTTCTTCAGCTCTCTCCAACCGATGAATACGGTCACCAATATCAGCACTATGATTGAAAATCCGTAGTACATTATGGAAAAATCTATGTCTATGAACTTCTGCATTATCCTGGCCAGACCTGTGATCCCTCCAGATGTAAGTCCGTTGGGTATCATCACTCCCACCGTGGAAAATGCACTTATGCAGCATGCGCTCAGCAGTATGAAGAAGTCCATCGCCAGATCCTTTGCCCTCGCTTTCCGGCGCGAGCCCTTTTCCTTCTCAGTTCCCACGTCACTGCTCATACTCTTATTCCTCCCGAATTCCTCTGATGCTTCTTCCGAAGACATCGTACCCTCTTATGGTTTTATTTCCATCATTCTCATTGAATTCAAACATTCCATCGGTCTTGGCCTGAAGATGATTTGCTCGGAATACGCCGCTGTCATCCTCACGGCCGATGCTCCAGAGCTTCACCATGCTGAGGCTGTCTGCCGACATGTATTTATTGAATTCCTCTTCATATGTTTCAAGCCCCTCCGGCATATCAGCATCATACGACAGAAGCTCCGCCAGACCGCCCATTGCCCTGTAGCACAGCCTCGTTTCCGAATCGGCTGCCCCATCCTTCACAACATAAAAGCTGCTTCCCAGGCTGCCCAACCTCTGTATCTGGTCTGCCACCGCCAGACCGCCCTCATCGCACATGAGCCATCTTCTTCCGTTTTTTTCACACACAGCTCCCAGCGTACCTGAGCCTGCAAAAAAATCTGCACAGAGGTCTCCCTCATCTGTACATGAAGCGATGATGCGCTCCATGAGCTTCTCAGGCTTCTGGGTGGCATAACCGGTCCTTTCTGCCGATGTCCTTCCCACCATATCTATACTCCACACATCCTTCATGTTTACCAGGGTATACCAACCCTTGTCGTCGCAGAACTCCTCTACTCCCTTGAACCTGTACGGCTTCATACCTCTGTTATATGATTTTTCCGTGAGAGGTCTGAATTTGTAATTCTTTCCTTTACCGTACACGAGAAGTGTGTCGTGCTTTTTGGAAAAGCTCCTCTTGCTGCTCCCTCCGGATTTATATGTCCATATCACCTCGTTTATGAAATTGCTTTCACCGAAGATCTGATCCATTATAACCTTGACGTAGTACACGCTGTGCCAGTCCAGATGCATCCACATGCATCCCGTATCCGACAGCAGCTCCCTCATGGCAAAAAGCCTTGCCGTAAGCATCGTGAGATATTCCTTCATGCCGCAGCGCCACATATCGTCATACGCTTCCAGCTTCATCAGCTTCGATGCTCCGAGAACATCCGACTCAAGGCGTATCGAGGCCTTGTATTTGCCGCTGGAAAAGAACGGCGGATCAGTGTATATCAGCTGGAGCCTGCCGGACAGCTGTCTTTCGGTTATGAGGTGACACATAAACCTCAGGTTATCACCCTTTGCAATGCAATTACAAGCATCGGCGCCTTCCGTTTCAGCTCCGTATATCTCCTTTATGGTGAAATCAAAATCACTTTTGCCGTTCAAAGCATCGTGATACAGTTTTTTGCCGTCTTCGTACGCTTCTGCAACATCCGTCAAACAAAGCATTTCAGCTACCCTTTCCTGACATCATTTCAAAACAGATATAAGATCCTCTCTGTGGACCTTTTTCAAGGCGGCAATGACCGTCTTCCTGTTCTCCTTCTTATGAAAATGCATCAATGCCCTTTGCATTTTCTTTTCTTCATGGCTTTTTGCCACGTATATCTTTTCTCCTGTAAATGGGTCCTTTTCCGTATAATACATGCATGTTGCCAGCGTCCCCGGAGTGGGATAAAAATCCTGCACCTGATCCGGGATGAAGCCTGTGTCCTTCATGTAAAGCGCCAGCTCCACAGCGTCCTCAAGAGTGCTTCCGGGATGGGATGAAATGAAGTAAGGCACCATATACTGCTTCTTTCCCAGCCTCCTGTTCATTTCCCTGTATTTTCTGCTGAAGCTGTCAAACACGCTGCATGACGGCTTTCTCATCCTTCGCAAAACGTTTTCCGATACATGCTCAGGCGCCACCTTCAATATGCCGCTGACATGATGCCTGCACAGCTCCTCCAAAAAACCATCCTTTTTGTCCGCCATCAGATAATCATATCTTATTCCTGAGCGTATGAAGACCTTCTTTACACCGTCTACGTTTCTTACCGCCCTCAGCACCTCCATGTATTCGCTGTGGTCCGCCTCCAACTGACTGCATGGCTTTGGAAAGAGACAGTCCTTACTCCCGCACATTCCATGGTTTTTCTGCTTTTTACAAGAAGGATTTCTGAAATTGGCAGTCGGTCCTCCCACGTCGTGTATGTATCCCTTGAAGTCGGAAAGTCCCGTCAGAATACATGCTTCCTCCACTATGGATTCCTTGCTCCTGCTCCTGACCTCCCTGCCTTGATGATAAGTTATGGCGCAAAAAGCACAACCGCCGAAGCACCCTCTGTTGGCTGTTATGCTGAATTTTATCTCCTTTATGGCAGGCACTCCGCCTTCCTCTTCATATGAAGAATGGTAGTCTCTCATGTATGGCAGACTGTATATCTGATCCAGCTCCTCTCTTTCCAGAGGCGGCTGGGGTGGATTCTGCACCACATGAAAATCTCCGTAAGGCTCCAAAAGCCTCCTGCCTGTCACTGCGTCGTTGCTCCTGTACTGCAATGTGAAGCTCCTGCCGTATGCATCCTTAGAGAAAGCTGTTTCACTGAAATCAGGCAGCACCACATCCTCATCGTATACCTGTGGGTCCTTCAGTTTCACGCAGGTGCCTCTTATCCACGAAATATCTTTTATATCTATTCCTGAGTCCAGAGCCTCGGCTATCTCAAGAACTGCCCGTTCTCCCATGCCGTAAACCAGGATATCCGCCTTTGAATCCAGAAGGATGGATCGTCTCACCTTGTCATCCCAGTAATCATAATGAGCCAGCCTCCTGAGACTGGCCTCAAGGCCTCCTATTATCACCGGCACATCCTTGTAGGCTTCCCTCGCTCTGTTGCTGTATACTATCACCGCTCTGTCGGGGCGTCTTCC
The DNA here is from genome assembly GCA_958448635.1 of uncultured Bacillota bacterium. Taxonomy (GTDB): domain Bacteria; phylum Bacillota; class Clostridia; order Peptostreptococcales; family Anaerovoracaceae; genus Lentihominibacter. The sequence continues at coordinate 15,515 of CAUDEQ010000007.1, forward strand.
ATTCCTGCCTCCTGGAGAATAAACGTCATGGCTTCTTCTGTGCTTCGTGACGGAATAATTGTTGACCATGGAATCAACATTTCCGCTGTTGATGAGGAAACCTAACCTCGGTTTTCCGAATCTCTTGAAATCCTCCGCATTCTTCCAGTCAGGCTGGGATAAGATGGCTATTCTAAAGCCGTGAGACTCCAGATGTCTGCTGATGATCGCTGTACCAAAAGACGGATGGTCAACATAGGCGTCTCCCGTCACCAGAACAAAATCCACCTCGCTCCATCCTCTGTATTTCATATCCTCAACGTTTACAGGTAAAAACATCCTTTTCGTGCCTTTCCCATAGATTAAAGCCGGCTGTGCCGATTCTTTCTCAACGGTAAACTTTGCTGATACTTCGTCATATCGTTTCAACGATATTTCCTAAGAATAAAATAAGCAGCCTAATTTATAGACTGCTTTATTTTATCATATTTTTGTTGTGTAAGAAAGCTTTATCCAATATCCGTTTGACTCGAGTTTTCCCCAACCGTCATTTGTCTCGCATATGGTGTGGATTCCCGGTGTTATGTATCCCACTCTCGAATATGAAGTTGACGGACCTGTCCTCATGTTGAGATCCGTTGCTTTAACGCTGATGTTGTATTCCCCACTTACTGCTTCGGTATACGACAGCTTCACCCAATATCCGTTGCTGGACAGCTGTCCCCAACCGTTATTTGTCGCCTTTATCTCATGCACGCTGTTTCTGTACAGCAAGCCCTTGCTGCTGTAGCTCGTGGATGGACCTGTCCTCATATGAAGCGCTGAAGCCGTTATCTTCACAGTGTACGGAGATACTGATTCCGAACTTTCAGGCGGCGTTGATGGAGCAGATTCTTCAACTGTCGTTGCGTATTTCAGACATATCCAGTAGCCTGTTTCAGCAACCTTTCCCCAACCGTCATTGGTCATGATTATCGTATATGTTCCCGGGGCTATATATCCCTTTCTCGTATATGAAGTTGACGGACCTGTTCTCATATTGAGGTTATCAGTGCTTACCTTTACCTTGTAGTTGGTTGTGGTACCGGAGCTTACAACTGAATCCGAGCCGCCGTTTGACACCTTTGTTGCATATGTGAGGCAGATCCAGTAGCCGTTATCGGCAAGCTTTGCCCAGTTGCCGCATTCCTGGCTAACCTTGTATGTACCCTGCTTTATGTAGCCTATCCTGCTGTATTCAGTTCCTGGGCCTGTTCTCATATTGAGATCCTTAGCTGTTATCTTAACGCTGTAATCCACATCCTGCGCACTTATTTCTTCTGAATCCAGTATGTATATATATCCCTTAGGGTTGCTTACCCAAGGTGTGCCGTAGTGAAAACGCAAATCCGATGCCGATGTCGGGCATTTAGATGATACAGTCCATCCCGATTCTGAAACGTATACTCTCCCGTTTTCAACCTTCTCAACTATGGCTACATGATTGCTGTAGCATGCGATGGCACCCACCTTAGGCTCACTGCCGTATGGATAATAATTGCCGTTTTTATTGGTGGACCACCAGTCAGAGGCGCTGTACCTGAATGCTGTGTCGAGATTCTTTCCCAAAAGCTCGCTGGCACGACCGTAAGCATACCATGTACAGTTGCCTATGATATATCCGCCGTGACCGCTGAGATATTTCTTATTTGGTCCATAATTATACTTGTAGAACACATTGTTGTCTGAGTAATAATATCTGTCTCCCTCCGGTGAGCCGTATTCAGGAAGGGATGTTCTGACGCTGATCGCTGCGTCTGCCTTTAATGCTGTAAACGGCATTATTAGTGTAACTGCCATTATCAGTGCTAAAGATAAAGATAATACTTTCTTCATTGGTTGTCCTTTCTTAAACGTTCTATTTCTCTTTTGAGGCTCTCTATATATCCGATCGGATACACAGCAACAGGGACGATATGTATTTCACCGTCCCTCTCGAAGATTTCCAGCTTGTCGCCTTCTCTGAGATTTAGTTTTTTAACTATTCCCTTGGGAATGGTTATCTGCGACTTCTGTCGCAGCTCAGTAATCATTTTTACTGCCATTTTCAGAATTTCTTACTTTCTTAATTTCTTACTTAATTTTACAATATTGTGCAAAATACGGCAAGCCTTTTATTCGTTTTAATTGATTTTTTTCGAAACATTTTCTGCATAAAAAAAAACGATGCCAACTTTGTTGACATCGTTTGGGTTTCATATGTGTTGCTGGTTTATTTCTTATTTATCCGAGGAACTGCTCGACTGCCGCCTTTACCTGGTTTCCGTCTGCAATTCCCTTTACCTTAGGCATGGTCGCTCCCATGAGCTTTCCCATTGAGCCTTTACCGCTGCCCTGCTCGATTCCCAAATCAGCAGCTGTCTCTTTAACGATATCTGCGATCTCGTCTGCAGTGAGCTGTTTAGGCATGTATTCAGTCAGCACGCTTATTTCTGCGTTGTAAGCTTCAACAAGATCCGTTCTTCCGGCAGATTCAAAATCAGCGAGGGCGTCCTTTCTCATTTTTACCTGCTTGGCTAAAATGGCTGCGATCCCTGCATCGTCGATTTCTTCCCTGTTATCAACCTCATACTGCTTTATGGCAGCTCTTACGAAGCTGATGGTTTCTTTTCTGACCGTTTCCTTGTTTTTCATCGCTTCCTTGAAGTCAGCGTTCAATCTTTCTTTTAAGGTCAATTACAACACCTCTAATCTGTTGTTTAAAATCAATATTTCTTAGCCTTTTTTCTAGCAGCTTCAGACTTCTTCTTTCTCTTTACGCTTGGCTTTTCGTAGTGCTCTCTCTTTCTCAGCTCAGACATAACGCCATCTCTTGCGCACGATCTCTTAAATCTCTTAAGTGCGCTTTCCAAGCTCTCGTTTTCTCTAACAATTACCTGTGCCATTTCCTGTTTCACCTCCTGACCCTATGTAAATCATTCCAGCTTTTAGAACGGCTTGCCTATAACATTGCTATTATACTATTTTATACAATGGTATGCAAGTTTTTTTTATCAGCCCGGAGGCCATGTCATCTTTCTCTTGCCCAGCAGGTGGAAATGTATATGCTTTACTGTCTGCAGACCGTCCTCTCCGCAGTTGTTAACCAGCCTGTATCCGTTCTCAAGACCCAGGTCGGCGGCTATATCCTTTACCTTGACCATGATATGACCCATAAGCCCTGCGTCCTCCTCCGTAACATCGTTGATGGAAGCTATATGCTTCTTTGGAATTATGAGAACATGCACAGGCGCCTGAGGATCAAGATCATAAAAGCACAATATCTTATCGTCCTCGTAGACCTTATTGGACGGAATATCTCCCGACGCTATCTTGCAGAAAATACAATCACTCATCGTTACACATCCTTTCTCTCTTCTTCACTACATTATATCCTCGGAATCGGAGTAAATCAACCGTTATAGGCCTTTCTTACAGCCACTGCCAGCTGATCGGCGCAGGAAGTTGGCTTGAACCCACAGGTATTTCCCGAAAGTATGCCTTCAATCTTGTCCACAGGCCAGCCGTCCACCAGCTTCGATATAGCCTTGAGATTACCGTTGCAGCCTCCTGTAAATTTTATGTTTGAAACGATATCGTCCTCCAGATCGAATTCAATGCTTACCGGGCAGACGCCCTCTGTCTTGTACACATGCTTCATTTTAACTAATCCTCCTGTCTATTATTTCTGCCGTCATCCCTTCCGCAGCAAGTCCCGTAAGGCGCACATTTCCAAAAGAATTGAGCAGCCCTCGAGCCTCGTCTTCATCTTCGTATCTCACATATACCCTTATATAATTTCCCGTATATCCCGTTATCACACCTTTACTTTCATCCATTTCCTCAAACAGCACTTTCTGCTCCAGTCCGACGCAGCTTCGGAAAAACGCTTCGGCTGCCTTCCTTCCCGCCTCCTGCATCCTGTCGCTTCGTATATTCTTGATCTGGGGCGATACATGCCCCTTCATATCTGCAGCTCTTGTAAAAGGTCTCTTGGAGTATTTGAAAACATGAGTTTTGCAAAACGCACACTCCTCGGTAAGTCTGAGGCTTTCCTCCAGGTCTTTCTCCTTCTCTCCCGGAAAACCCACTATCACATCGGTGGAAATTCCGTAATGAGGATCATGCTCCCTTAATACCCTGACGATATCAAGATATTCCTCCCTGTCGTACGGTCTGTTCATGGCCCCAAGTATCCTGCTGCTGCCGCTCTGGGCTGAAAGATGCAGATGATGGCACAATCTATCGTATTTCAAAAGTCTTGCCACATACTCCGCATTCACCACTGCAGGCTCCAGAGAGCTGAGTCTTATCCTGAAGTCACCTTTCAGCCTTTCCAGCTCTGCGATCACTCTTTCCACTCCGTAAGGCGCCTCCGACTGCAAGGCACAGCTTCGCACACTGCCTCCTGCGCTTTCCATTTCGTAAAGCGCTGTGTTTATCCCCGTCAGGACTATTTCCTTATAGCCTGCCGATATGAGCTTTCTCGCTTCCTCCACTATATCGCTGAGTTCCCTGCTTCTCACCATTCCTCGGGCATATGGTATGACACAGTATGAGCAGAATCTGTTGCAGCCCTCCTGTATCTTTATGTACGCCCTTGTCCTGTTTTCCGTGCTGGTCACCGTGCCGGTCTCCTCATATGAGTCCAGTTCCTCATATCCCTTGATATGAACCTGCTTCCTGCCTTCAGAGATGAATCTGGATACATACTCCGTAAGGCGGCTCTTCTCGTTGGTTCCGGCCACTATATCCACGCCGTCAACAGCCGATACCTCCTCAGGCTTGATCTGGGCATAGCAGCCGGTGACAGCGATGATGCTGTCTGGATTCACCTTCTTCATACGGCGAATATACTGCCTCGATTTCTTATCGGCGACTGCCGTAACCGTACATGTATTTATTATATAGACATCGGCAAATTCTCTCTCATCGACGATCTCATAGCCTGCCTCACGGAATTTTCCGGCCATGGCCTCCGTCTCATATTGATTTACCTTGCATCCCAGCGTATGGAAAGCTGCCTTCATACCTTGTCCTCCGTTATACATGTCGACTTACCTTCCTATAATACCAAATACACTTGCGGACGGTCAATCCATATCAGCCTTTAATTTTTAATGTCATCTTCTCGGTATATCATGCTTTTACGAAGGTATCGTAAGCATCACTTTCGTAATAAAACCATCCTGCCCTTCATATCAATATACGGGAGGATTTTATGGAAAGAAAAAGAAGAAAGGCTTTCATCACAGCCGGACTTGCCATGTTCATCTGCACGCTGATCTCTGCAGGACTCTTCGCATTTGTTGTATCCTTCGGAGCTGATCCACCTATCATAGCCTCAAAAAGCTCCGAAGACCCAGAGGAGCCCATTAAATGGGTGGAGTTCGACGTGCCTTATGAAGCCATGAAAAAAGCTATGGATATCGATATCGAAAGCTTCAACGAAAACGTTCACGTAAGCTGGATAGATACGCTGGCATATCTGGGAGCAGTATACGGCGGAGATTTCAGCCGTTATTCTTCTGATGATATGGACAGCTTCGTCTCCCGCATCAGAGACGGAGAAAGCGTAGGCGCCGTAACTAAGGAGCTTAAGCTATTCGATTACTACAGCAGAGCATACGGAGCCGTCCTTGGCGGATTTCTCGGAGAATATCAGATAAGGCTGCCCGATGACGGCACCGGCAGATTTTCGTGGAAAAAGACATACGGACTCAAGGCATTCTCACCTGTGGCCGAGGGCTTCTATTACTCCGATTTCGATGATTTCGGAGAGAGCAGAAGCTATGGGTACAGCAGGCGCCATCTGGGACATGACATGATGGCAGCCACGGGAACTCCTGTAATCGCAGTGGAAAGCGGCACCGTGGAAGCTCTCGGTTGGAACCAGTACGGAGGCTGGCGCATAGGCATACGTACCCATGACACCGAGAGATATTATTACTATGCTCATTTAAGGAAGGATTCTCCCTACGCCAAGGGGCTTTATATAGGAGCGAAGGTGACTGCGGGAGATGTAATAGGATATACGGGACAGACAGGCTACAGCCTCAAGGAAAATGTGAACAACATAGATACGCCTCATCTTCACTTCGGAATGCAGCTGGTCTTCGATGAAGAGGCCAAGGACAGTCCCACTCAGATATGGATCGATCTTTATGACATAACCAGGCTGCTGTCCGAGCACAGGTGCTCTGTCATAAGAGATGAAAATACAGGAGAGTATAAGAGAAAGTACCCCTTTGCCGAAGAAAACCATTTTCTCAAGGAGATGATGGCATCTGCAAAAACCACCGATGCTCAACAGGTGGAGCTGCCCATAGTGATGTATCACAGCCTGCTGAAGGATCCTGAAAAACAAGGTAAATACGTGATCTCCCCGAAGCTTTTCGAAAAGGATCTCAAATATATAAAGAAAAAGGGCTATACGCCCGTGTTCATGAAGGATGTCATCGCCTATGTGGAGGGCGGCGGTGACCTCCCGGAAAAACCCATCGTCCTGTCCTTTGATGACGGATATTTCAACAACTATTACTATGCTCACCCTCTGCTGAAAAAATACAACGCCAAAGCGGTGATCTCCATCGTCGGCAAGATGTCCGATGAATTTTCTTCGCACCACGACGAAAACCCGTCATATGCTCACTTAACATGGGATCATATCCTCGACATGCACCTGTCGGGATACTGGGAGATACAGAACCACTCATATAACTGCCACACCTATGAAAAGAGAAACGGTGTAAGTCAGGTGTCCACCGAAACATACAAGGACTACGCACAGTTTCTCATGTCCGATCTGGGATACCTTCAGGATAAGATCGCATACGTTACAGGCGTAGCTCCCAACACCTTCACCTATCCCTTCGGAGCCTTCAGTGAAAACACTGACGATATAATCAAACAGATGGGCTTCAAGGCTACGCTGAGCTGTACGGAAGGAGTAAGCACAATTAAAAAGGGCGATCCCGACTGTCTCTTCAAGCTTAAACGCCATCTGAGACCTCCGGACAAATCACCCGTAGAGTTTTTCACCTTCCTGAAATAACACCGGCAGGCGAATGCCTTTACACCATCACTTACACCAGTCTGTTGAGCCTTCCTCCCTCCATGAAGCTCCTGAGGTTGGCCTCACACGTTTCCATCACCGTTCTTCTCGTTTCGACGGGGATAAATCCTATATGGGGCGTGATGAAGCAGTTTGGCGCACCTATGAGGGGACTTCCTTCCACCGGCGGTTCATGAGCCAGCACATCGAGGCCCGCCCCTGCCAGCTTTCCGCTTCTGAGGGCCTCGGCAAGAGCCTCCTCATCCACCAGACCTCCGCGAGCCGTATTTATGAGGATGGCGCCGTCCTTCATCATGGAGATGAAGCTGCTGTCCACCATGCCTGCCGTTTCATCAGTCAAAGGGCAGCTAAGAGACACCACGTCGGAGCTTATCGCCGCCTCCTTGTCTCTACTGTAAATATTCACTGACATGCCCAGCGCCTTGGCGATTTCCGCCACCTTGCTGCCGATGGCTCCACAGCCTACTATTCCTATGGATTTGCCTGCCAGAAGCGTTATGGGTGCCTTGATAAAAGTATAATCCCTGCAGCTCTGCCATTCTCCCGATACCACTGCTTCATTGTACACAGCCACCTTGTTCGTTATGTAAAGCATCAGCGCCACTGCATGCTGCGCTACTGCTTCGGCAGCATACGAAGGAACGTTTGCGACCGCTATGTTCAACTCCGCAGCAGCCTTCAGATCCACATGATTGAATCCTGTGGCCGATATGCCTATGAATCTTAGCTTAGGACATGCTTCCATCAGCTTCCTGTCGATGCCGAAGGAATCCGTGAATACTGCCTCTGCATCCTTAAGGCGTTCTACAGCCTCCTCCCTGCCTGTCCTTTCATATACCGTCAGCTCTCCCAGAGCCTTCAGTCCGCTCCATGAAATATCTCCCGGATTGATCAACGCACTATCAAGAAAAACTGTTTTCATCTATAACTCCATCTCATACATTATCATTGCCAGCGCCGCCATACCTGCCGTTTCCGTTCTCAGCGTAGTCTTTCCGAGAGATACGGAGACGCCTCCCTCTTTAACTATTGCTTCAGCCTCCTCATCTGAGAAGCCGCCTTCAGGACCGATTATCAGCGCTATTCTCTTTCTTCCCTCAGTCCATTCCTGAGTTTCTAAAGTTCGTCTGAGAACCTCCTTGATGGTCACCGTATCCTCGCTTTCATATGCAAACAGCACAAGGTCGAAGACGCCGAAGGCTTCCAGAAGCTCAGGCATTTTCATCGGCTCGAAGACCTGAGGAACGATGCCTCTTCTGCACTGCTTTACAGCTTCATCGGACACCTTCTGCCATCTCTGAACCTTCTTGGAAAAATTTCCTTTATCTACTACAACTGTTCTGTCGGTGAATACAGGAATTATATCGTATATGCCAAGCTCAACACATTTCTGCACGATGGTTTCCATTTTCCCCTGCTTAGGTATGCCCTGAAACAGCGTGACATGCACAGAAGGCTCCGATATAAACCTCTGTTTGTCGATTATACGCGCTTCAGCGGCATCAGGCTCTATGCTTATCAGCTCCGCTCTGTATTCCCACTCCACCGAATCTGAAACCTCTATCTCATCACCGGCAGACAGTCTCAGCACCTTCGCCATGTGACGCAGGTCATCTCTGTCATCTATCGTTATGGTCTTCTCGCCGATATTCTCAGGCGGTACAAAAAATCTGCTCATCCTAATATTCCTCTGAAAAATCTTTATTTAACTCTTGCTGCGATAGCACACCATTCTCCGTCTTCGGCCACCTCTACGATGTCAAATCCCGCATTTTTTATGGCCTCGACAACCACATCTCTTTTTTCCGTCAGTATCCCCGATGATATGAATATGCCGCCGTTCTTAAGATGACCGGCTGCATCCTCAGCCAGCTTCATAACCAGATCCGCCATGAGATTTGCAAGTATGATGTCTGCCTTGAAGTCTATGCCCTCTGTCAGATCTCCCCTGACGGCGCTTGCCCTATCGGAAACATTGTTGAGCAGTATATTCTCGGAGGCCACCCTTACGGCGTCCTCATCTATCTCAACACCGAGAACGTCACTGCTGCCCAAAAGCGCCGCACCGATGGACAGTATGCCCGATCCGCAGCCTATGTCAAGAACCGACTTGCCTGCCGCATCCTCTCCAAGATATTTTTCCATCAGCTTCATGCACAGCGAAGTCGTCTCGTGGGTCCCTGTTCCGAAGGCCATTCCGGGATCGATCTCGATTACCAGCTCGCTTTCCTTGGGAGAATACTCCTCCCAAGTGGGCTTCACCGTAAGTCTCTCCGTTATCCTCGTCGGCTTGAAATTCTCCTTCCACTTATCCTTCCAGTCCTCGTCATCAATATATATTGCTTCTCCGTACAATCTGCCCAAGTCCGCATCCCAGCCGAAGACACCCTCCATCTCCTTGCTCTTGAGCATCATTATCAGCAGCTTCAGCTGCTGTACCTTATCACGGGTTTCAGGAGTATCCTTGAAAAAGCACGATATCGTCGGCTCTCTGTCCAAATTCTCCTTCAGCTCGTCATCTATATAATCCCATCCGTATTCGTTCTTGTTGTTTAATATATCCTCCATATCTGCGGGATCATCTATGGACACATCCGTTATGCCGTTTTTCATATACATGGCCGTTACCTGCTCTATGCCTTGACGACTGGCGTGCACCTTGAATTCGATGTATTTCATTTTATCCTCCAAAAGTAAACTCTGTTCTTTTTATATTTTTTTGAACATCTATGATATTATATCAGAAATAAATCAAAATAGCATAAAAAATGTTGCTGCGCCGCTTCAGTACATGTCTGACTTTCTGTCCAAGCCTGCACTTTTTCTCCATACTATCGTTCATTATCCTTAAGATATACATTTAACGATGCTCAATCAATGGTTCCCTTTCTGAAACAGCCCCCGCTCTTTGTCTATTACCCGTTGGCTAGTTGAAGCAGCTGTTCCGATTCGGCAGAAAAAAATTTAAGATGTGATAATGAGTTTGTTGGCTTATTAGAGCGACCATTCCGATTCAGCCAACATTTCTTTAATATATTCCTTTATTTTTGCCGTTTATAGCCCCTTTGTTGGCTGATTTACTATGATGATATGTTTCAGCCAACACTTTTTGCCAATACTGTTGTCCATAACCTCTTCTATTTTATTTTCAGCCAACATCAGCTTGATTTTACCACCATAACACCACGATTTTCCGGAAAATGTTGGCTGATTTTTATTTGTAAGCCGCATCAGCCAACCTCCTTATCTTCAACGGCAATTTGCAACCTTTCTGCCCTTTAGATATTTTTCGCCCTCTATGAATCAAGCCATATAGCAAAGCCGGCTGCTCCGTTTTTCTTTAATCGGCAGACTTTCACGTTCTTCCGTCATATTGCCTTTGTATATGTTTCTAAGCAGGAAAAAGCCTGACCTCTTATTTTCGAGATCAGGCCATTATCATATCATATTTTATATCTTGCCTATTCCAAAGTGATAATGATATCTGTCCTTGTATTTTTTGAACATGGTATATGTGAGTCCCAGAGTCATTATTTCCGCAAATGTCAGCGTTAGCCAGATGCCTGTCATTCCGAAGAGCCATGACAGCAGGAACATTCCGATTATAACCATAATAAGCGCTCTGGAAGCCGATATAAGTGCGGAAATCGGTCCATTGCCGTAAGCTGTGAAAAAGCCTGATGCGAATATATTCACTCCACCGATCATCAATGCAGGGGCCAGGAACCTGACGCCTACCACGGCCACCTCATAAAGCTCGCTTCCCGGTCTCTCATAGAGCATAACTATGAAGTTGCCGAAAATCAGACATATGAACACACTGGCTATTGCTGTTGCTACTATGAATTTCTTTGAGTAGCCGAGTATCTGATCAACCTTGCTGTACGCCTTGGCGCCGTAGAAATAGCTTATCAGCGGCGCTATACCCATGATATATCCCAGATAGATGGATATTACAAGATAATGAAGGTTCAGCACGATGCTGACTGCCGCAACTCCAACCTCGCCCACAAGCCTGATAACTATCATGTTGAAGAAAAATGTAACGATACCTGCAGATGATTCGCTGACCATTTCCGACGAACCGTTGCCGAAGCAGTGTCCTATGAACCTCCAGTCCACATTGAACCGTCTGAACTTCAGCTTGGTCTTTCCGAATATGAAGTAAGCTCCTCCCACGATCATGACCATTATATGACCCGCCACATTGGCTATTGCTGTACCTTCTATACCCATATCAAGCGGTCCCAAAAGTATTACAGCAAAGGCCAGGTGTGCCACTCCGCCCATTATGTAAAGGAACAACGTGAATCCAGGGCTGCCGTCCACCCTTATGAAATATTCAAACAGAACTCCCAAAAAGACTGCGGGAACGGCCCATGCCAGTATCGACAGAAAATCATAACAGTAGTCATGCAGATTTTCAGTTGCTCCCAACAGATCAATTATCTGCGGCAGAAATACCAGCGTAACTATGGTAAATATGCATCCGCAAACAAGTGAAACCACACATATCAGCGAATACTTGCTGTTGGCTTCTTCCTGCTTTCCCTCGCCCATCTTTATGGCTACGATGGCGCTGGAGCCTGATGCCAGCATTACCGATATGCCCCACATTAACCCCTGAACAGGATATGCTATTGACATTGCTGCCAGAGCATCCTCGCCTATGAAGTTTGAAACCAGCACCGAATCCATTCCGTAATACAGAGCAATGACTATCATCATCAGAATGGACGGCCATACGAACTTGATAAAATTCTTTCTTGTTATTTCTCCTGTAAAAATGTCACCCATGTCGTTTATTAACCTCCAAAAATATGATAAAGTATACGGTAACCATATAGTCAATAACTTTTTTGAAATGAGGTGTAAAAAAAAATGGGCGACATGGATAAACGTCTCCTCCACAAGGAATATCTTACCACCGGAGAATTTGCAAAGCTCTGCGGTGTAAAAAAGCAAACGCTGTTTCATTACGATCAGATAGGCATACTCAAGCCTGAGCTTATTGGGAAAAACGGCTACAGATACTACTCATATCTTCAGCTGGATGCCTACAACACCATCGCCATGCTGAAGGAGCTGGAAATGCCGCTGTCAGATATCAAGGAATATCTCAACAACAGGACTCCCAACGCCTTTCTGGAGCTTCTCAACGAGCAAAAACGTCTGGCAGAGGAAAAAATCGAAGAGCTGCAATGGCTAAAAAGGTTCATAGAAGCCAGGATCAACATAACCAAGGAGGGTCTTTCAGTATCCCACAATACCATCGGCATAGAAACAAGACCTGAGGAGCGATACATAGTAACAAAATACAGCGGCAACAACGACAATCGTGACATATATACTGCCTTGGCCGAACATCTTGCATACTGTCATGAAAATCAGATATACAGCCCTTATGTAATCGGAAGCCTTATCCCGGTAGACGGCGGCATACACGGAGACGATTATACATATTCTCACTTCTATACAAAAATAGAACCTGAGGATCATGTACAGTCGGTCAATATAACTGTACTGCCGCCCAGGTCCTATATTACCGCCCACAGCACTAAAGGCTTTGAACACGTTCCGTCTCTCATGTACAAAATACTGGATTACGCCAATGAGAACGATCTTTCCGTCGATGAATATTTCATGGAAGACATGCTTCTGGATGAAATGTCGATTTTCGAATCCGACAAATACATCATCAAGGTTTCGCTTCCCATATTGTGATACCCTCAGACTATCGCCGCTCTCTTCCACTTGCCTTTTTTATATCTGGCTATGAAGCAGATGGATCTGACTATCCAGTCGATGATCATGGCTATCCATATGCCTATGAGCCCCATTCCCAGGATTTTTCCCAGGAAAAACGCACAGAATATCCTGAAGATCCACATGGATACCACGCTTACTATCATCGTATATGTAACATCTCCCGCAGCCCTGAGTATATTGGGAAGCGTAAAGGAGATCGGCCAGATAAACACCGCACATACACAGTTTATGGTGATGATCTGAAATGCCAGATCTGCCGTTCCCTGGCTGAGGCCGTATATCTTCAGCAGCAGCGGCAGCGCCAGCATAACCAGCAGATTGCCTGCAAACATGGCCGCATACGTCCACTTCATCAGCTTGCGTGTATAAAAACCCGCCTGCTGATAATCTCCTGCTCCAATGCACCTGCTTATTACAGGCACTACGCCGAGGTTCATGGCCATTCCCGTCAGCACTGCAACCATGGATATGGCATTACCCACGGCATTTGCTGCAATGGAGGCAGTTCCGAAGGTTGCCACCATGCTGAGAAGGATCAACTTGCCCAGCTGGAACATGCTGTTTTCCACCCCGTTGGGCACTCCTATCTTCAAGATGTTTCTTATGTAGCTCCACTCAGGCTTAAACACAGGCTTTCTGCTGACATGGATCAGCAGCTCCTGGTTTCTCAGAAGCACATATATGGCCACAGCCGCCACAATCCTCGATATCAGCGTAGGTATGGCAACGCCCTCCACACCTCTGTGGAAGCCGAATATAAGAATAGCATTGCCGGTGACATTTATCAGATTCATGATGATAGAAATGATCATGGTGATCCTTGAATTTCCTATGCTTCTGAACAGAGCCGTCCCAGCATTATACACACCTATGAACGGTATGGATGCAGTAACTATAAGATAGTAAATATTGCAGTAATGCCGCACGTCAGCCTCTATTTCTCCGAATACCAGCGACATTATCATATCCTTGAATATATACATCAGTACAATTATCGCCAGAGACAGAAGCATTGAAAACAGTACAAGCTGATCTGCCGCCATATTGGATTCCCTGGCTTTTTTCTGTCCCAGATACTGCCCTACGACCACGGCACCTCCCGTTGCCAGGGCAGTAAGCACCGTTATCACCAGCATCATAACGGAATCCACCAGTGATACTGCCGATACTGCAGCCTCTCCTACGCTGGCCACCATCATGGAGTCCACCAGACCTACCGCAAACAGCAGGAACTGCTCTATCAGCAGCGGCCACAATAGCTTAAGCAGGAATTTGTTGGAAAACATCTCCGGGTTGTTAAGTTGTTTCAAGTCATTTTTCTGTTTTCTCATTTTATCGCACCTGTTATCACATCTTAAAGGACTGTGCGTATCGCACAGTCCCATTATATATCATACCCCGTTTTAAAACAAAGTCTTATGCATCTACAGTCATCAGACCTGGATAAAATACAGGAAATATCACGTATTCAATATCCGCTGTATTATGAGAAGAATTCCTTGATGGAATCCAGGAAGCTGCTCTTCTTGTGGTAGCATTCGCTTCCAACAGCTTTTCCCATAGCTTCAACAGCTTTTTTCTGCTTGCTGTTGAGCTTTGTAGGCACCTCAAGGGTAACCTTGACATATAAATCGCCTTTTTTGTTCCCCCTTAAACTCTTGATTCCCTTACTTTTAAGTCTGAACACAGTTCCCGGCTGCGTTCCGGCAGGCACCTTATAAGATACCTTTTCCTCAAGGGTAGGAACTATTATCTCATCTCCCAATGCGGCCTGGTCGAAGGTTATCGGAATCTCAAGCCAAAGATCCTGTCCTCGTCTTTCGAAGAGAGGATGAGGCTCGACATTTATAACGATATAGAGATCTCCGTCAGGTCCACCGTTTATTCCCGGCTCACCCTGACCCTTGATAGGGATGACGGACTCGTTGTCCACTCCCGCAGGGATATTGATGGAAATGGTCACATTGTCTCTGATCTTTCCTGTTCCTCCGCAGTCCTTGCATGGAGATTCGTTGATCTCGCCTGTACCATTACAGTCAGGACAAGGTGACACGCTCTGGAATGTTCCCAGAGGAGTTCTCTGTGCAGTTCTGACTTCTCCCGTTCCGCCGCATGTGCTGCATGTCTTCTTCGATGTTCCCGGCTCTGCGCCTGTTCCGCCGCATGTCTTACACTTAACGTACTTGTTTATCCTTATCTGCTTCTTTGTGCCGAAGGCTGCTTCCTTAAAGCTGATGGTGACAGCCTTCTGAAGATCGCTTCCCTTTCTCGGTCCGTTTCTCCTGCTGCGGCCTCCGCCTCCGAAGCCGCCTCCGAAAGCTCCTCCGAACATGTCGAATATATCCTCGAAGCCTCCGAAACCGCCAAAGCCTCCGAAGCCGCCTGAGCCACCTCCGAAGCCAGCGTTTGGATCTACACCTGCATGACCGAAGCGATCGTATTTGCTCTTCTTGTCAGGATCCGAAAGCACTGCGTAAGCTTCATTTACTTCCTTGAATTTTTCTTCCGCCGTCTTGTCTCCCGGGTTCCTGTCGGGGTGATACTTCATAGCCATCTTACGAAAGGCTTTTTTAATATCTTCCTCGCTGGCGCCCTTTTTGAGACCCAGGACTTCATAATAGTCTCTTTTTTCAGCCATTATCTTTCTTTCCTCAAAATAAATAATTCATAATGTCATGACAGTCCGGTGCACAGACATTCTTTACATACTCCATGCACCGGATCTGACAGACAACGCCGTTATCGGCAAATATCAACGATTATTTATCTTTATCTTCATCAACTACTTCATAGTCAGCATCAACTACATTGTCATCAGCTGCACCTGCCGTGCTTCCGCCGGCATTGCCGCCTGCTGCGCCTGCCATGTTTGAATCAGCGCCGGCAGCCTGAGCCTGCTGGTACATTTTAGCTGAAATAGTGTGGAACTTTTCAGTAAGAGCTTCCGTCTTTGCCTTGATGTCTTCTGTATTTCCTGCTTCAAGAGCAGCCGAAAGAGCATCCTTGGCGGCGATCACATCGTTCTTTTCTTCCTCTGAAAGTGCGTTTTCCAGCTCCTTCAGGTTCTTTTCCGTTTCGTATACCAGTGTCTCTGCTCTGTTTCTCAGCTCAACCTCTTCTTTTCTCTTCTTGTCCTCTTCAGCATACTGCTCTGCTTCCTTGACCTTTGCATTTATCTCGTCATCGCTGAGCTTTGTTGAAGATGTTATTGTGATCCTCTGCTCCTTACCTGTTCCCATATCCTTGGCGCTTACGTTTACGATACCGTTGGCATCGATGTCGAAGGTAACCTCGATCTGAGGGATTCCACGTGGTGCAGGTGGAATACCGGACAGCTGGAATCGTCCGAGAGTTATGTTTCCTGCTGCCATTTCTCTTTCACCCTGCATTACATGGATGTCTACTGCAGTCTGATTGTCGGCAGCCGTTGAGAAGATCTGGCTCTTCTTTGTAGGTATCGTTGTGTTTCTTTCGATGAGCTTTGTGGCTACTCCACCGAGAGTTTCTATCGAAAGTGAAAGCGGAGTTACGTCCAGCAGAAGCACGTCGTTTACCTCTCCTGTCAGTACACCTGCCTGTATTGCAGCGCCCACTGCAACGCATTCGTCAGGATTTATGCCCTTGAACGGCTCTTTGCCGGTGATTCTCTTTACAGCCTCCTGAACTGCAGGAATTCTCGTCGATCCTCCCACCAGTATTACCTTGGAGATATCGCTGTTGCTTACGCCTGCATCTGCCATGGCCTTCTTCATAGGCTCGATGGTCTTGTTTACAAGGTCAGCTGTCAGCTGGTCGAACTTGGCTCTCGTTATATCCATGTTCATATGGAGAGGTCCGTTTTCGTTAACGGTGATAAACGGCAGATTTACATTGGTAGTCTGAGCGCTGGAAAGCTCCTTCTTTGCCTTTTCAGCCGCTTCCTTCAGTCTCTGGAGAGCCATCTTGTCAGCCTTCAGATCTACTCCGTTTTCCTTTGCAAAGTTTTCTGCCATGAAGTTCAGCAGCACTTCGTCGAAGTCGTCTCCGCCCAGCTTGTTGTTTCCGTTTGTTGCCAGAACCTCGAATACGCCGTCACCCAGCTCCAGAATGGAAACGTCGAAGGTTCCTCCACCCAGGTCATATACCAGGATCTTGTGCTGATTTTCATCCTTATCAAGACCGTAAGCCAGCGATGCAGCCGTCGGCTCGTTGATTATTCTCTTAACGTCCAGTCCAGCGATCTTTCCGGCATCCTTGGTGGCCTGCTTCTGGCTGTCTGTAAAGTATGCAGGAACTGTTATTACAGCCTCCGATACCTTTTCACCAAGATAGCTTTCGGCATCAGCCTTGAGCTTTCCGAGGATCATTGCTGAAATGTCCTGCGGAGTATATTTCTTGTTGTCGATCTCAACAGTGTGATCTGTACCCATATATCTCTTGATGGATGCGATGGTTCTCTCAGGGTTTGTGATGGCCTGTCTCTTTGCCGTTTCACCCACAAGTCTTTCTCCGTTTTTTGCAAAGCCCACAACAGAAGGCGTTGTTCTGTTACCTTCAGCGTTGGCAATAACCACAGGTTCGCCGCCTTCCAGTACAGCTACACACGAGTTTGTGGTTCCCAAATCGATTCCTATTACTTTTCCCATTTTAATTTCCTCCTTGAATTATATTTTCGAAAGCTAGCCCACTACCTTGACCATTGAAGGTCTGATAACCTTACCGTTGAGCGTATAGCCCTTCTGCAATACGCCGGAAACCTTGCCGCTTTCGTATTCTTCAGTTTCCTCTGTCATCACGGCGTTATGAAAGTTTGGATCGAAGTCCTCTCCCAGCGCCGGGATGCCTGCCAAGCCCGACTTTTCCAGTACACCGCTCAGCTGTTTGAATATCATTTCCATACCTTCCTTGAAGCCTTCTCCCGTGTTCTCCTGCTCAAGTGCCCTTTCAAAATTGTCCAGAACATCAAGCAGCTCAATCATTATCTTCTCGTTAGCGTATGAATAAAGGTCCTTTTTCTCTTTTTCCACCCTCTTCTTATAGTTCTGGAAATCAGCCATAAGTCTCAGGTATTTAGCATCGCCGTCTTCCTCCGGCTCTTTTGTTTCTTCTTCCTTTTGGGCAGCCGCTTCATCCTTTTCCGGCTGCTCCGCATTTTCCTTCTGCTCCTGTGCAGCGTCCTCGATCGTAGATTCCTCGATGTCTTCCTTAATGACATCTTCACCATTAATCTTCGTCATCATCGTCTCCTTCCGTTATCATGAATGCTTTGCTTATATTGTCAGTAAGATATTCAACGACCGAAGTTACTTTACCGTACTGCATCCTGGTCGGACCTATTACGCCGATCTTACCAAGAAGCTTTCCGTCTACGTGATATGTAGCGGTTATGACACTGCAGTCATTCAGTCGTTCGTCGTGGTTCTCATTTCCTATGGTTATTATCACGCCATTTTCACGGTTAATGAGATTCCTTGTGAAATCCTCTTTCCTGTTTACCATTTCCAGGAACATTCTTGCCTTATCCAGATCATTGTACTCAGGCAGGGAGAATATATTCGTCAGCCCGTCCATGTAAAGGTTCACGTTGAGCATATCCTCCAGTGTCCTTATGAAGCTTGGCTTTATGGTTCTCTCCAGAACTCCCATGGCCTCGGCATCCGTCTGGACGTCATCTATGATATCCTGCGTCAATGCCTCGCTCAAGGTCTTGCCTCTGTAATTATATGTCATGGTCTTGGCCAGTATCCTGAGTGTTTCTTCCGAAACGCTCCTATCGAATCTCACCGTCTTGTTTGAAACCTTGCCGCTTTCCGACACCAGCATCAGTACCACGGTGTATTTGTCAACAGGCAGAAGATTTATATATTTAAGCGTATCCTGCTCCTTGCGCGGAGTCAGGGCAAACGCCGTAAGATTGGTTATCTCCGACAATACACGAGCCGCCTGCTGAACCATCTTCTCCAGCTCGTTAACGCTGTCATGAAGCTGTTCTGCAATGGACGTCTTCTGCTCCATGGTAAGCTCGTGCTTGTTCATCATCTGATTGACATACAATCTGTAGGCCTTTTCGGAAGGAACTCTTCCCGATGAAGTATGCGGATGGGTCAAATACCCCATCTCCTCCAGATCGGACATCTCGTTTCTGATGGTTGCCGGGCTTATTCCCAATGCATAGTTCTTCGATAAAGTCCTGGAGCCAACCGGCTCTGCATTTTTTATGAAATCCGCGATGATGGCCTGCAGTATTTTCAGTTTTCTTTCACTTAAATCCATATTAGGCCCTCCTCTTGTTAGCACTCATTTCCTTCGAGTGCTAATTACAGTTTAAATTTACCACCAAAAGACTGTTAAGTCAACAGTTTTTATCAACTTTTTACAATAAGTTCACAAAGAAAAAGCCCATGAAACGAAGGCTCGTGATGAAATGCCTCAAACAGCTGCCATCAGACGAGCTGAAAAATTCAGAGCCCAAAAAACAGCCGCCGTTTTTTCATCACGACAGCTGCTTTTTCAAAATACGTCTGCTGATCTGGATCTGTATCTTTCCGCTTATCTCCAGCCTCACGCCTATTTCATTTTGTCTCCTGCCTATTTCTTTTCGATATTCATGAGGCCTTCCGCAGCGAACATCTCTGCCCTGCTTTCAAATGTAAAATCAGGATCAGGAAGATTTTCATATACAGGTGCATCTCCGATATGATTGGCAAAGGGCTGCGGCGGGTTGAATACCTTCAGCTGCCTTAACAGCTGGTCCGTGTAATTGGTGCCGTATCTTCTGGCGTCTCTCACCCTGTCCACATCGAAGGTCATGGTAAAGTACATGGGATTGGTTCCCGTCTCATAGAGGACTCTTCCGTCAGGCCCAGCAATGGTCGAATGGCCGTAGTTGTATGTACCGAGATATTTTCCCGCACAGTTCAGCGATATGAAGTATGCCTGATTTTCAAAGGCTCTGGCAGGCGCTATGCACTTGCATGAATCGTACAGACCTTCAGGATCCATGGCAGGCCTTATGAGTATCTCCGCTCCCATGAGCGCCAGATTTCTCGATATCTCAGGGAAGCACCAGTCGTGGCAGTTGAGAACGCCGATCTTGATGCCCTTTTCCTTTATATCGAACACCACATACCTCTCGCCCTTTGTGATGTGACTTTCCACAGGATAGTACGGACACATCTTTCTGTGAACGTCTATCAGCTCTCCGTCAGGCCCGAAAATCGGAATGGAATTGTATAGCTTCGTTTCGCCATCCTCTTCAACTCTTTCAAACATGCTGCCCGGCATGAAATATATGCCGTACTCCTTGGCTATCTTGGAAAGCTCCTCAGTCATCCTTCCTGGAATAGGATCTCCATCGACACGCTTTTCCTCCTCTGCCCAATACGTTCCTATACCCAGCTCTATACCCACGATCAGCTCAGGCGCATTCATGCCCATCATCAGGCTTCTTGTTTCCTTTTTTATCCTTTTCAGATTGTACTCAAAGCTGCTGGAGCAGTCTCCGCTCTGCATCATTCCTATGTTAAGATATCTTCCCATTCTCTTCTCCTTCTCTTAAAATGTGATTTTGCTCACCGTATTTCCACGAATTTTCTCAGCTCGAAGAGATACAGATACGCTTCCTTTACACGTCTCTCCTCCGCCGTCTCTATGGCCTCCTTGTAAAGCTCAATCTGCCGTCTGTACCTGTCGGCGATGACGCTCTCATCGATATTTCCACTTACGAAGCTGTTCTTGTAATCCACCAGCACCAGACCGTCCTCCTCCTCAAAGTAGCAGTCTATTATGCCCTGAACTATGGTGTCAGCTCCGTCAAGGTTTTTCAGCAGTATGAACTCCCTCTCCTTTTCAAGGTGCAAAGCGCTGGCAGCCCTTTTGCCCACGGGATCATCGAAGAATGCAGCTATGTTCTCTTCGTTTATACAGCTTCTTTCCTCCTCGGAAAGCTCTCCGCTCTCCATAAGAGCGTCTGCAGTTTCAATTATATATGGCAGCCCGCGCTCCATGCACTGACTAAAATCAGCCCTTTCCATCACAAGATGCATGGCAGTTCCCGCCTGAGCCGCATCAGGGCCTCTGCTCTCTGCGGAAAATGCAGGCCGAATCAGTATTATATCTGCCGGTGACGATATGCTTTTTCCACCGCCGTCACTCCTCGTTTCATGCTTTTCTTCCGCAGCCTCCCTGGTCAGCTCAGTGACCGAATACTTGGACTTTATCCTGTCAAGGCCGCTGTGCGGATATTCAAAGGACAGTCTCCTGTCTATCTCCTCAGGTCTGACAGAGCTGTCCGCTGCACTGCTTCTCATGAAAAGTCCGGCTATCCTGCTGCGCGATGATATACGTCTTCCCTGAGGACTCCCCATATCCTCCATATGGTGCAGGATCACTTCGCCGCCTGATTCCCTAAACGCTTCATACATCATCTCCACATACGATCTGGAATCCGGCGATGCGTCCTCCAGCTTGTCCGGATCTCTCACCGCTGCAGTTACCAGCAGCCTGTCCATGGCTCGCGTCATGGCTACGTACAGGATCCTTATCTCCTCTTCATATTCCTCTTCCGCTTTTTTTGCATCTATGATGCGCTGCAGAAGCGTCTTTCTGTACCATTTTCCCTGTCTGTTTATCCTCGGCAGACCTATGGCCAGATCCTTGTGCATCGAAGCCGACGTACTGCTTCCCTTCGCCTGTATCTTTCTGCCGGCTCCTGCCAGGATCACTATGGGAAACTCAAGGCCCTTGCTCTTATGTACCGTCATTACACGGACAACATCGTCATTTTCACCGACAAGCCTTGCTTCCCCCATGTTGCTTCTGCTGTTTTTCAATGCCTCGATATATGACAGGAAGCCGTATAGTCCGCTGTAGTTCGAAGCTTCGAAGGCACCTGCCCTTTCCACAAGAAGCCGCAGGTTGGATATGCGCTGCTTTCCCACCGGCAGCCCGCTGCAGTAGTCGAAATATCCTGTATCGTACAGCAGCGTCTTTATCAGCTCCTCCAACGACACCGTGTCCTTCAGCGCTCTCCAGTATGAAATCTTTTCCAGCAGCTCCTTGACGCGGATGCGAAGCTGCTCATCAGGACCCTCCAGAGCATACCTTTCGACGGCCTTATAATACGGACCGTCCGTGGTGAAAACTCTTATTTCCGCCAAAGCCCTGACGTTGAATCCGAAAAGAGGACACCTCATCACCGATATGAGGGGCACGTCCTGCTTGGAATTGTCAGTCAGCTTAAGCAGGTTGATGAACACCTGTATCTCCACGGTTTCAAAATATCCTCCGGTGTTTTCGCCATACGCCGGCACTCCGCTGTCATTTAGAGCCCTTTCTATCTCGCCAATCATGGTTCTGTTTCTTGACAGCACTGCAATATCCCTGTACCCTGCAGGCCGGTATACACCCATCCTGGCATCGAATATCTCTGTGCCTAGGCTGTCCTCCACCAGACGCACCACCTGCTGTGCCTCTGCGAAGGAGCTGCCCATGAGCCCTGAGTCACCGCTTTCATTGCTTCCGCTTTCCTTGCTTATTATATGCAGCTGCGGTGACAGCCCCGGATGTTCATCGGAAAACGTACACTTCAGCTCCGAATTCTCATCGTATCCCTCCATGATGCGGCTGAAAACGGAATTCACAAGCTCCGTCACTGATTTCTTGCTTCTAAAGTTGCTGCTGAGATCGATCTTGATGCTCTTACCATCCTCGTCTCTCGAATAAAGCGCGTACTTTGCCTTGAAGATTTCAGGCTCCGCCAGCCTGAACTTATATATGCTCTGCTTCACATCGCCTACCATGAACAGATTGTCCTCTCCCGCTATCCTTCCGGCAATGATCTCCTGAAGCATGTTACTGTCCTGAAACTCATCTATGAAGATGTATCTGAACTTGTTTCTGTATTCATCGGCAGCCATCTCGTCTCTGAGTATATCTGCCGCATAGTGCATAACGTCATCGAAGTCAACTATGTTTTTCTCACGTTTCTTTTCCTTGAAGACGGCCTCCAGCTCCTTCATAAGCCCTGTCATGTACACCGTATCGTCATAGCAAGCTCTGATCTCTTCATCGTATTCCTCGAAGGGTCTTCCCAGATATCTGCCTGCCACATCATCAAGAAGGTTCTTTCCCTTCTTTCTCAGTGAGCTGACATTTGCCTTTATAACCTCGAAATCTTCCTTTTCATCCTTTGCGGCTCTCATCTGATTATATCCGATGCTGCCGTAAAGCTCGCAGAAGGCCTGCAGTCCTCCTCTTGCCGCAGCATCCGCCACTCTTTTCACCATGTCCGCATCCTGCTGTGCCTTGCGGTAAAGCTTTTCCAAACCCGCCTCATACAGAAGCTCCGCCGCCTTTGAAAAGCATTGTGCCGACTGAGCGGCAGCCTTTATACACTTCTTTTCCACGAAGGCTCTGAGCCCCAGCGCCTCTGACGGACTTTCGGATGCCAGTAGCTCCGTCCTTTCGTCCGCCCACCTGAAATAATCCGGTATGCTTCTCATCTGATCGTACAGGGAGACGATGTTTTCCATCAGCCTCCTTTCGCTGCGCTCGCTGCTGTACTTTTCAAGAAAGGCGGTGAAATCATCGTAATCCTCTTCAAATCTCTTATCAAAGAGCTCCTCCACAGATTCGCGCTTCATTATATTCACTTCCGTATCGTCACCTATCCTGAAGCCTGGCTCCAGATCCGTAAGATAGAAGAATTTTCTCATTACCTCCAGCGCAAAGGTGTGAAAGGTGCTTATATTTGCGGAAGGCATCAGCATCAGCTGTTTCCTGAGAAAAGCCTTGTCCGCATCTTCCTTTTCCATCTCCAGGTTCAATGCCTTTTCAAGGCGCTCTCTCATCTCCGCCGCCGCAGCATTGGTAAATGTGGTGATGAGGAAGCTGTCCACATCGACCTTGTCCTTTATCATCAGCTGTTTTATGCGCTCAATAAGTACGGTAGTCTTTCCCGAGCCTGCCGCCGCCGATACAAGTATGTTCTTGTTTCTAGTTTCAATAGTCTGAAGCTGCGCTTCCGTCCAATTCATATAAAACCTCGTTTATCCGTCATCGATGCTTACCGGTGGTTTACTGTACCACTTTTACCTATTGTAACATATTTTTATGTCCATACGTTACTTGTTTTGTGTTATACTGTCTGCGAGGTGATTGATTATGAATAAATTCAAAAGACCGACCATGCTGATGATCCTGGATGGTTACGGATTAAACGAAAATAAAGAAGGCAATGCCATTGCTGCTGCCCAAAAGCCAAACCTTGATGCCATATTCGGCAAATATCCCCATACGTCTCTCAAGGCCTGCGGTCTCGACGTGGGTCTTCCTCAGGGGCAGATGGGAAATTCCGAAGTGGGACATCTCAATATAGGAGCCGGAAGGATCGTGTACCAGGATCTCACGATGATAACGAAGGCCATAGAAGACGGCGAATTCTTTAAAAACCCCGCCTTCCTCAAGGCTGTGGAGCATGTGAAGAAGAACAACTCCACGCTGCATCTTCTTGGGCTTCTGTCCGACGGCGGCGTACACAGCCATATCAGCCATCTGATGGCTCTGGTAGATCTGGCTGCCGCCAACGATATAGAAAAGCTCTGTATCCACTGCTTCCTTGACGGCAGAGACGTTCCTCCTCGATGTGCAGGCACATACATCAGTCAGCTGACGAAGCATATCCAAGAGAAGAACACCGGAGCCATCGGTGTGATCTCCGGAAGATATTACGCCATGGACAGAGACAAGAGATGGGATCGGGTAGAAAAGGCATACGACGCCATGACTCTCGGAACGGGCCAGCATGCTGCCGACGGTGCTTCCGCCATAGCTGCTGCCTACGATCGTGACGAAAACGATGAATTCGTCCTTCCGACGGTGGTGGATGGAGCCATCCCTGTGGATGACGGAGATGCAATGATAATGTTCAACTTCAGACCTGACAGAGCCAGAGAGATCACCAGAGCCTTCGTGGACAAGGATTTTGACGGCTTTACAAGAAAAAAGACGGTAAACGATCTCTGCTATATATGCATGACACAGTACGATGCCGAGATGCCGAATGTCACCTTGGCTTATCCGCCTGAAACCATGAGCAATACCCTCGGCGAATACGTTGCTGATCTCGGTCTTACCCAGCTGCGTATAGCCGAAACCGAAAAGTACGCCCATGTGACATTTTTCTTCAACGGCGGCGTGGAAGCGCCCAACAGGAATGAGGACAGGATCCTCGTGCCTTCCCCTAAGGTGCCGACATACGACATGCAGCCTGAGATGAGCGCCTTCGAGGTTACTGAAAAGGTGATAGAGGCCATCGATACCGACAAATACGATATGATAATCCTCAATTTCGCCAATGCCGATATGGTGGGTCATACGGGAGTCATGGATGCGGCAGTCAAAGCCATAGAGACTCTCGATAAATGCGCTCCGAAAATTGTCGATGCAGTTCTGGCAAAGGGCGGGCAGATCCTTCTCACTGCCGATCACGGCAACGCCGACGTTATGCTGGATGAAGAAGGAAATGTCGTTACTGCCCACTCCCTTAACGATGTGCCGCTGGTATATATATCAGATGAACCTGTAGCACTGAAGGAAGGCGGCAGGCTGTGCGATCTTGCTCCGACGCTGCTGAAGCTGATGGGGCTTGATATTCCGAAGGAAATGACGGGAAAACCGCTTGTGTAGAAGCTGCTTGTGTAGACGCTAAAAGAAAAAGATATGATTAAAAAGGCTGACGCCGGCAGCAAACCGGTATCAGCCTTTTTTTAATATATAGCTCGTCAGCTTTTACATGTTCATCATCATGCCTTGCTCTGAAGCGCCTCTGCAAAGGCAGGAAGGAACTGCTTTTTTCTTGAGACTATACCCTTTAAAACGATCTTATCCATATCCTCAGGTATATTGAAGGCTTCACGAGCTGTGTCCTCTGCCAGCGGTCCGCAGCACAGAAGCTCTGTATTTGTCTCCACTATATTGGTCATCATCATGAACATCATATCGAGATCCTGATTATCCATGATGTTCTCAAGACAAGGCTCTATCTTCTCCTTCAGCCTGTCAAGCTCAGTCTGATCCAGCGACGTTATCTGACTCACGCCGAAGGACCAGCCCTCGTTGTCGAAGATCTTGAAATCCTGATAGCATATCTCCTCGGCGCTCTTGCTCTGGAGGCTGCTGCCGGCCTCAAACATCTGATGTGCGAAATCGTCTATATCGACCCCCGCTATGCCTGCCAGCTTCTCACATGCTCTCCTGTCTATGTCCGTACATGTCGGTGATCTGAACACGAGAGTATCGGAGATTATGGCCGCCATCAACAGCCCTGCTATACCCTTCTCCGGTACGATACCCATCTCCTCATACATCTGCAAGATTATCGTCGCCGTGCAGCCCACCGGCTGGTTTCTGAACAGTACCGGACTCAGCGTCTCAAAACCGCCCAGCCTGTGATGATCTATTATCTCCATGACCTGTGCGTTTTCAACTCCGTCCACGGCCTGTGACAGCTCATTGTGATCCACAAGTATGATTTTTTTGCGGTTTACATTGAGGAGTCTTCTTCTTGATATGAAGCCCAGGTACTTTTCATTCTTGTCTATTACAGGGAAGTTATGGAATCTGTATGTCTTCATGGCTTCCTCGATGTCCTCCAGCGAATCCGTCATCTGAAATGACACCAGGTTGCTGCCTGTCATGAAAAAGCTTACAGGTATGCTCTGGTTGATCAGCCTCGCCGTGGTGAAGGTATCGTATGGCGTGCTGATTATAACACAGCCGCGTTCAGCAGCCATTTTCTTTATGGTGTTGGTGGGCTTCCTTCCCTGACAGACCACCAGACACTTGGCTCCCAGCTCAATGGCGGTAAAATGCGTCTCGAAACGGTCTCCCGAAATGACGAGATCCGACTTTTCTATGAAGCCCTCCATGACATCGGGACTGGATGCTGCGATGGTCACCTTCCCCTCTGTGAACAAGTCGCCGCCGTCTCCGCATATTATCTCTCCGTTTAAGGTCTCCGCTATGCTGGAAAACCTTGTGCGGGCATTTGCCAGCATATAGCTGTCGCTTTCATCCATGTATGACTGGGCGATATCAGTTATGGAAACGATACCCTCCAGCTTTCCGTCACAGAGGACAGGTGCTGATCTTGACGCCTGTGCGTTCATCAGCTCCCATGCCACCTTTATGGAATCCTCGCTTTCGATCCCCCTTATGAGGTTCAACTCTATGTCACCTATCTCCGGACTCACAGTCCCCAGATACTGAGGCGTACACATCCGGAAATAGTTCAGCACGAACTTTGTTTCTTCGTTTACTATACCGGCCCGACAAGCCACATATTCAGCATCATCGCCCCTCGTCCTGTTCTTCAGATGGCTGTACGCTATGGCGGAACATATGGAGTCTGTATCCGGATTTTTATGCCCTATCACATAAACCTTCTCTTTTGTCTTGCTCTCCTGATTGCTCATTTTTTCCTAGTCTGTCCTCCTGATTTTTATGCCAATCAATTCATGTCTTGTGCAGCTTGCACCCACAGAAGATAAATCTGCTCGAAAAAGCTCATGCTTTACCGCAGCCGTTTTGATGACAGCCCTTTCGATGATATGAAACTTCTCTGCATGCGATACCCTTATATTATCAAAACAAGTGTTTTTCAGCAAGATGACAATAGTACTATTTCTCCATAAAAAAATAATACTTTAAGACAAAACCAAGACGAAAGCTTATAGTACGAAAATATCCCCCTGCTTCCTTTTCAGCTCGTCCACGTGCTCCCCTGACGCTAATCTTTATATCATATTCCTACATCGTTTTATGCAGCTTTCTCAATTTATAAATATATGAAATTTGCGTTATCATATATATTCCAAAGAATATAAAGAATATTACTACTGAAATTTTACCTATCAGCCCCAGTACAGTAATCGTTGCAGAAAACAGTACCGTCATAATATCAAAAGCAAAAGACTTTGCAGTTCTGTTAATACAAACATTTCTTTCATCCTTGGCTTCAATTTCAAGTTCTCTTTTTATTTCCTTTTCAGATTTAACAAAAACATCGCAGACTCCACCAACGATGACCCCAATTCCTATTATAATAATAACGAAAGGGAGCTTGTCGTTTGGAATGTCCAGATAACCGAGCTTATCTACGCCATATCCGAATATGCTTGCGCATATTAGAACTATACCTATCGCTATCGTAAGATTGTTCAGTGTTTTTTTCATAATGCTTCCTCCTCGTAAATAAATATATCTTCAATACTCATATCAAAGTATCTCGCAATTTTGAAAGCCAGTATAATAGAGGGATTATATCTTCCGTTTTCCAATGACCCAATGGTTTGTCGAGACACTTCAAGCGCTGCTGCCAGATCCTCTTGTTTGATTCCTCTCTGTTTTCTTAATTCTTCCAAGCGATTTTTCATATAACCACCTCTCTTTATGGAAAGCTTACTTTCCTTTTTCACCCTTATCATATCACAATATATGTATATGTCAAGTTTACTTTCCATGACATTCATAAATTTTCCGCACTATTTCCCACCCTCTAAGCTGCCGCCAAAAAGATAAAACCGCTGTAAACCTTGGTTTTTCAAGGTTTACAGCGGTTTTTACCAGCTCTTTTGGTCCTATAACTCCAAAAAAAGAGAACTACCATCAACAGACAGCAATTCTCTTACGCTCCTTATTCGGTTAAAATATTCTCCCGTATTCACGATTCCTGGCTCTTCAGTGATTTTGATTCCTTCATCTTTGCGATGAGAGGCAGCTGTACGGCGTTCAGAACCACTATGAGTACCATAGGCACCACAATGGAGCCGAATGCTCCCGTGAGTCCTTCGAAGAGGAGCACGAACAGCGTCCCTGAAATCTGCCCCATCAGAAGTATCAGACCAAGGGATGTGCCCTCCTGAGCCGGATATGCCACCTCCGATCCATGTTGGAACAGTATAGGTGCGACACCCATGATTGAAAAGCCCGAAACAGCGGCAACTATGACCAGCAGTATGTAGCTTCCCATGAAGGTAAACAGCAGGTAAAGCGGCACCAGCAGCGCTACTGCTGCCATGAGGAACGGTATCCTCCTGCCGACTTTGTCGGAAATCGAAGGAAGCACCACTGCTCCTATTACTCCCGCTACAACAAACGCTGCACCTATGATTCCGGCCTCTGCCGAGGTTATGCCCCGCGGCATGAGTATGCTTTCTATAAGCGTTAGTATGGTGTTGAATATTCCTATGGATATGAATGCGGCCGCCAGCGCCAACACATATGCCTTGTTCCTGAAAAGCACGGCGATGGCCGACAGGCTGAAATCCTCCTTCTCCGCTGCAGGTCCGGGAGGCGCCACCTTCGGTCTTTCCCTTGTAAAGAGTATGACTATCACGGCAGCAACGATGCCTACGACAGCAAACACCTTGAGCATGGCTTCAATACCCATGGATTCGGCCAGTGCAGGAGAAAGCACCATAGGTATGGCGAAGCCCAGATACTGCGCCATGGTGAGTATGCCGTCCGCCGTTGCCCTTTCCTTGAACGGGAACCAGTTGGCTGCCACCTTGGTGGTGACATTGAGCAGGAACGGCTGTCCTGCCGCCAGCATGAACTGGGATATTGCTATCATCGTAAAGGAATCTGCAAATGCAGCCCTGGTAAAGCCGAAGATCCCCGTCAGCAGACCGCCTATTATCAGAGAAGCTCTAAAGCCGTATCTGTCGATCACATATGACGCCGGGATACAGCATATTATAAACATTATCATGTAGCTGGTCGCCAGCATGTTTACAGCAAAATTGCTGACGCCGTATTCCTGCTCCATGATACTGGCAATTGGTGAAAATGTCAGCCACATCATCTCTGTGGCAACTACTACGGGGACGGTTGCCAGCAGCACGACCCATCTGTATGGAGAAACATTCTTTTCTATCATTTTCAACATTCACCTCCGTTAAGTCTGTGAAAATTCTTTTTATTGGCCTTATACAGCTCCTTGAATATTTCGAACACCTCGTCGTATACGGCTGTATTCTCCCTTCTGGGTGAATACTCCGCTGCCGGCGGTACGCTTTTCTTGGTTTCCTGAAGATTTTCAAACAGACCAAGACCTACCGCCATCACGGCAGCCGCACCTACGGAGCCTGCATTTTGCGGGCTGTCAACCGTCTCTATCCTTTTCCCCAGTACATCGGCAAGGATCTGACATGTCACCGACGCCCGTGCGCCTCCTCCTACAAATCTTACCACGTCCGAAGGCGGAGTAAGCTTTGACATGGCCGTCATCTGCCATCTGAGATGCAGACATACTCCCTCTATCACCGCATGTATCATGTCCTCTGCCGTGGATTCCAGTCCGATATTGAAAAACATACCTCTGGCGTCGGGATCCTCGAAAGGATTCCTGTTGCCGTGGAGCCACGGCGTGAATATTATACCGTTGCTGCCTGCAGGAACCTTTTCTATTTTCTCCATCAGATCATCGTAGCTGTCTGCACCGTCGATCCCTACCTGCTTCTTTGCCCATTCAAGGCATTTCCCTGCCGTTTCCAGCTCTGCAAAGCAATTGAACCTGTCGGGATCTGCACCTGATATGGAGGCTATCATGGAGCCCACGTCCAGCAGCTGCTTATCCACCACGGTACATACCCATCCGGAGGTTCCCATATATACGTGAGTATCTCCGCTCTCCGTAGCGCCGGCGCCCACTCCTATAAGTGATGCATCTCCTCCTCCGGAGAACACCGGAGTTCCCGTCTCAAGCCCCAGCTCTGAGGCGGCTTTCTCGGTTATGCCTCCCACCATATCGGTGCTCAGCACGATATCCGGAAGATGTCTCATATCCACCTTCATCATATCGCACATCGCCTTACTGAACACGTTTCTTCCCTTTCTCGTATCATACAGCAGCGTTGAAAAGGCACTGTCCTTTGACATGGTAAACCTTCCCGTCGCCTTGAGTACGAGAAAATCCTTGGCGTCCAACCATTTATATGTCTTTGCCATCAGCTTAGGCTCATTATCGGCGACCCATCTGTATTTATACACGGGATCCTTGACGCTTCCCGAAACGGCTCCTGTTATCAGAAGCGATCGCAGAAGCTTATGCGCATTCATTCCTGCGATTTTAGGGCCTCTTCGCATCAGCTTTTCTATCTGCTCCCTGCCGCGATTATCCATGTAGCTCATGGAGTTCATCACAGGCTCGCCTGTCTCGTCCACAAGTATCACAGCCTGCATCTGGGCACAGAAGGAAATGCCTTTTATCTCTTTCTTATCGATCCCCGTGCTTTGAAGCAGCTTTTTCGTAGTTATGCACATGGCATCCCACCACTGCTTCGGATCCTGCTCCACACCGCCGTTTTCCAACACATAAAGATCATAATCCGCCGTTTCTCCCTGCACTAGGCTTATGGGCTGATCCTTTTCTATGGAAAAAAGGCAGCTCTTGAGACCTGTGGTTCCCACGTCGTATGCGATAACATACATAATACGCTCCTCCTATTCGCTTCTTTTGGAGTATTTTTTCAGGTATAGCTGTCTCATCATCATGCATTCCACATGGTTTATAGGCTTTCTTCCTATGGCGGCCAGCGCTGCTCTGCAGTTTTTCTCTATGACTATGGATAACGCCTCGGCATCGCTTTTCTTTTCCGCCACGCAAAGCGCACCCTTTCCTCTGACGAGAAGAGGTTTTTTCTCTGTTAAGGCCTTGTTTATCTTCTCTTCGTCATAGTCTGTCACCTTTATGCCGGTGCCTGCCAACTGTGCGAAATCGTCTAAATAAGGCCTAAGGACATCTCTGATATCCATGAACTTCATAATGGAAGGATCGCTGTTCCATAGCGGTTCTTTCTCGTTTTCTTCTTTTCCTGCGATGAAGTCCTCCTTCTTCCATGACGGCACGCCTATGTTTTCCAGGAAGATACCGCATGCCTCCTCCAAAGTCTCAGCTATTTCAAAGGCCTCCTCATAGCTGCTGCCGTAGCACAGAGCTCCGTGATTGCTCATTATAACAGCCTTGCCGTCGTATTCGTTGAGGGCGGCAGCCGTATTTCTGCAGAGCTTCTTAGTTCCCGGCAGACCGTAGTCTGCGCAGAATACGAAGTTTCCTATTCCCGGATAATCCTTGTCCAGCTTAACTCCCGGAAGTCCCATGGCTGAAACTGCAGAGGCATTGCTCTGATGAGTGTGGATCACAAAGGCGGCATTTTCCTTCATCCTGTATACCTCTCTGTGTATCTTCTTCTCAGAAGACGGCTTTATGTCGCCATCGTATCCGAGATCCTCCATGCTGACCTCTATCACCTCGTCCTCCGTAAGCGTAATATAATTCCTGCCGCTGGCTGTGATGACAAAATGGCCGTCATCTGTCCTGCAGCTCACATTTCCCCATGTTCTGGCTATAAGTCCGTTTTTGCTCAGCTCTATGCCGGCCTTTATCACTTGTTTTTTTGCTTCTGATATTTCCATTTCAATTATCCTTTTTTAACCTTTATCTGTTCAACGTGCTGGAATACTCTGTCGAATCTGTCGAGTACGTCTTCTATCATCTTATCATCGTAGGCTGCACTTGTATATAGCCTGCTGCCTGCCAGCGTGACGATTCCCTCAGCCATATATGCAGCTCCCATGTATTCCATCTCCTTCTTTCTTATGGACGTCTGCTTAAGCACATTCGGAATTTTCCAAGGCTTTGACCAGTCTATGGAATAATGCATCGTTCCCGTGGTATCAAGATGGCATATTGAGCCCTGATTGAATGCCACAAAAGGAAGCCCGTGCTTTTCTATCAGCTTGTTGAGACCTTCCGTTAGCATATCTCCCATTCTTCCGGCCTTTTCACATGCACCCGTTCTTTCGATTTCACAAATCGTATGATATCCTGCCACACAGCTTACAGGTGCAGCTGCCATGGTTCCACCCACAAGAGCCTTCGGGTTCTTTGACCCTCCGTCGAGGCCTGACGAAAGGTATTTCATGTACTCACGTTTGCCTCCGATGCCGCCGGCTCCCGGATATCCTCCGCCTATTATCTTGCCGAATATGGTCAGATCCGGTGAGATGTCATAGTACCCCTGTGCCCCCGACATTCCGAGACGGAAGCCTGTAACCACCTCGTCCACCACCAGCAGCGCCTCATATTTTCTGCACAGAAATTCCACGCCTCTAGGGAAGTTTTTGTCCACAGGCCATGTTCCGCTTTCAGGGCCTATGGCCTCGATGAACACAGCAGCCGTTCCTCCCTTTTTCGTGTTATCCTTCAGCACTCGCTCCAGATCTTCAAGGTCATTCGGGAAGAACTCATCTGTATATCTGAACATCTTCTTTGGAACTCCGCTGGCCTGTGTCCATTTGGAGCCTGGAATCCTGATGCTCCATGCCATCTGATCGTTCCAACCGTGATATGCTCCCCCCATCTTTACGATACGTTTTTTACCGGTTGCCAGTCGTGCTATCCTGGTGGCTCCCATCACTGCTTCGTTTCCGGAGCCCATCATTCTGAACATATCCACCGATGGCACGCTGTCACAGATCTTCCTTGCCAGCTTATATTCATATTCATGGAAAAGCCCTGTGGAAGGACCTCCGTTCTGCAGAAGCTCCACCACCTTATCCCTCACGTAATCTGGATTACTGCCGAGGATTACAGGGCCTCCGGCCTGAAGGAAGTCATAATACTTGTTTCCGTCCACATCATACAGATATGCTCCCTTTGCCTTTTCCACGGCCAGCGGAAAAGGATGGTTGAAGGCCAGGTTATGCTGAACACCTCCGGGGATTATCTCTTTGGCGGCAGCTGTCATTTCCTTTGATTTGCTGCACTTCTTATCAAAATACTCGTCTTCTATTTCATGCAGATAATCCCTGTTGAGGGAATATATCGGCAGCGTCTTCAATACATCGAGTTTTTTGTTGATTTCCTGTGCGTCAGGATATTTTGTGATCCCAAAATTATGCTCCATTTTATTACACTCCTTTACTTAAAACATCCTGCTAAGGTAAGACCCAGCATCCTTTCTATTCTTTCAATACATTGCTCCTCTGTCAAATCCTCTATGTCCTTCCATTGAAACTGTGAATTGAGATAAATACTCATCAGCAGCTCAACGATTTCCACATTATCCACATCATCGCAAAAAACACCCTCCTGCTTCGCTTCCTCCGCAAGCTTTGCGAAAAGCTCCTTTATATCGTTTACCTTGCCATACATATGACTGGTTTCACATGCGTTCAGAAAAAGTATCCTTCTGCTGATGCTTATAAAGGGTATGCTGTCCAGCACCAGGAATTCCAAAGCCGACTTTATCCTCTCATAGCTTCCGGCATCGCCTCTTTCCTCTATATACCTGCGGCAAGTCTCCGTCTGATCCTCCAGCGTACCCACAAGCAAGCTCTCCTTGTTGGGGAAATAGTTATACAAGGTGGCCTTCGAGATGTCAGCCTTATCGGCAACATCCTCTATCATGGTATCCTCATAGCCCTTCTCCTTGAACAGCCTCCTGGAGGCCTTTAGAATCTGCTGCCTGCACTTTATTTTATTGGCTTCACGCCTGGACACCTCCATATCATCACCTCCTTATATCAAGGATACTCCTGCTGTGAGAGTTTTGCAATAAAAAAAAATAAACTCAAGTCTATTTTTTTACTTGAGTTTATTTTCAGTTGTGTTGTTATACATTGTTTTGCCGGATATTAAACATTGTTCCTCTAAATAGTTCGCTGCGGCATTATGACATATTATCATCATTCGTATTGCCCGACTGCACCATTAACTATTGTGCTTTAACATTCTAGCCATATTTATGATAAAACCTTATATTCCCACGCTACACCATTAACTATTGTACTTTAATACTACACTACATAAGCTTGTTGATTATTTCAGCATCAATGAGCCTGGTATCCATATGGCCCTCCTCATTATCGTAGGTAACTATGAGGTTCTTCCATGGAACTATCCCTCCGGCCTCGTACATCTGCATTTTCCAATTATGCTTATTCATATAGCTTTTATCATTTACAATACCGCAATGCTCCCAATAGACTTTCCCCCTCTGCGTCAAAATGGTAAAATCAGGAGCAAATGAATATCCTCCGATATACAGCAGCTGCTCATACCTGTATGCTATGTCGTAATAATCCAGCCTTTCGGCTATGATCACCTCGGATTTTGACCTGAGCTGTAGCCCTCTTGCCGTTATATGTGTCTTTCTGTGAAGCTCGTACCCGCTCCTCTCATACTCAGCTGCCACCCACCTGCGTTTTCTCTCATTCCACTCAGCTTCCTTCTGGTCCATCAAAACAGCGTAATGATGCGGAAACGACCTTATAACACCGGCCGGATCCGCATTCTCATACATATCCGTAAGCTTCTGCAGATACTTTATGTTCTTTTCCATGACTCTTATGGATCTTTCCAAAAACATCTTTCGTGCGAGACTTCTGATAAGGTCATTGTTGTTGCTGATCCCTCTTCTGCTTCCATCTATATAATGACAGTACAATATCCCCTCTCTACTGTCACAACACGCCCGAACGCCAAGTCTTCCTTCAGGCAGCTCCTCAAGCTCTCGCTTATATGCCTGCAGCGTTATCCTGTGCGCTGAAAGCAACTCATTGAAATAAAACCTTTCATCCTTTCCCGTTACCATACACTTTTACCCCCTGAACCTGCTTTGACTGCAATCAGCGCTGTGCAATTGCTGCGAAACCCCTTATACCCGGCTTATTGATCACGACGCTTGTGCTATGTGCATAAACTGATCACGACGATTGTGCTATATGTGTATAAAATGCATTTTTTTAAAAAAAATACACACCGAAATCTGATTGCTGCATCGTTTGCTTGCTAAAATATGGACTTTTTTGCTGCTATTCAAAGTTATTTATTCACTATATTGCGCTTTTTCTCAAAAACCACCCTGCAGTCACCGATTTCCTTCAAAATCCGTGTGTAATATTTTTTATTTT
>CAUDEQ010000008.1 GCA_958448635.1 uncultured Bacillota bacterium
ACCCTACCGAATTTTATTCTATTTTCTTCTGATATTTACCTTGACTTTTCATAGCCGGTCTCCTTTGCTGTGTTTATTCAGTTTTATTTCTTATGTATGAGCCAGTACATCATACCGACGAATACACTACCACCTATTATATTACCTATGGTTACAGGAAGCAAATTATTTATCAGAAATGAGCCTACTGTGAGCCCAGACGGATCAAGCCCCAACAGCTGAACATAGGCATCGTTGGCAGATGCTATCATTCCTGCCGGAATGAAGTACATGTTGGCTATGCTATGCTCGAATCCGCTGACCACGAATGCCATTATTATAAAGAATATAGAGAATATCTTGCTGATGGTCTCCTTGGCTCCCGTCGCCATCCAAACTGCAAGGCATACGAGCCAGTTACAGAGGATTCCCAGCACAAGGGCTTTGCCAAAGTCCATACTTACCTTGCCGATGGCTGTCTTCACCATGATGGCTCCCAGAAGCCCTCCGCTGGAATCCAGTGGCGCTGCGTATGTCACCATGATAACCACGATCATCGCTCCTATGAAGTTCCCTATGTAGACTATGCCCCAGTTCCTGAGCATTGCGCCTACGCTGATCCTTCTGTCAGACACGCCTATCACCATGAGGCAGTTGCCTGTAAAAAGCTCTGCTCCGCACAAAACGACCAGCATGAGGCCTATGGGAAAGACGCATCCCGATACCAGCTTGCCAAGCCCGAAGGTGTCGGGGTCAGCGATGAGATTGTACGATGCCATGGTGGATGCGAATCCGCCGAATGCGATATATGCTCCCGCCAGTATTGCCATCAGTATCAGCGTCCTTGTGCTGCCTCCGGCTTTTGTAACGGCTGTGTCAGATAATTTATTAAGTATTTCCTTCGGTGTTGCTGCGCTCAAAACAAGTTCTCCTTCTACATCATCTTAAAAAATAACATATGACTGATTTTACCACATCACGAGTTGTCGTTAAAGTTCAAAAATTCATATAAGCAAAAAAATCCCTACATGCCGTTATCTGATTTAAAATGTTTGTTGAACATAGGGAAGAGGATAGTTTCGTTTTTATTATTTGTGCAAATATAATTAGTAGAGTCATTTATTTAAGATGACTCGCTGTCTGCGAGCTACCTCAACATGAAAAATAACTGGTGTATTTTTCCAAAATGTGTATGATTTATAGAAATCATAAAATATTACACACGGGATTTTGCATAAATCGGCAGCCTCAAGCTCGAACGGCACAAGAACAGCAAATGAGTAGTTGTTTAAGTGCAATTCACCACAATAAAGTTAGAAATTTGGCGTGAATAAAGCAGCCTGTACAGTGATTATAAAAATTCCGTGTGTAAAATTTTTAAAAAACATTGATATATACACATTTTGAAATTTTTATGATGAAAAAATTCTCGTTAGCGCCAAAAAAAATCCCGACATGCCGTCGAGGATAATAATTCACACCCTATCACTGATAGGGGGGTGCCCTGTTCCTGCATCTGCCTTCCTCTCCAAGGAGGCTTGACATCCGTCAAAGGAAACCCGGACTCCCAAGGTCGTTACGTAGGTTGAATTATAAAAGCCTCAACGCACATTTCAGGATCTGTTACTATTATATGCTGCTTACATTTATATTATAAAAATTTTACGACATAAATGCAAGAGTTTTTGTAGCGCTTTAAAGGGAGGAAGAAGTATTTTCCTTAGATACTCTGTCCCATAAAAGCGCTGCACTGCCCGCTTTACAATATGCTTGTACTGTAAAGCTCAGCATAATGACCGTTCCTTGCCATCAGCTCATCGTGGCTGCCCTCTTCCTCTATTACGCCGTTGTTTATCAGAACTATCCTGTCCACATTCTTTATGGTGCTGAGCCTGTGGGCGATAATTATGGACGTTCTGCCCTCTGCCAGCTTATCAAATGCCGCCTGTATCTTTGCCTCCGTCACGGTGTCCAGAGCCGAGGTGGCCTCATCAAGAATCAGAAGCGGCGGGTTTTTCAGAAAGATTCTGGCTATCGCCACACGCTGCTTCTGGCCTCCCGACAGCAGCACGCCTCTCTCACCTGTATATGTGTCGAACCTGTCCGGCATTTCCATGATATCATCGTATATCTCGGCCTGTCTTGCAGCCTCCATTACCTCCTCATCGGTGGCGTCAGGTCTGCCGTAGCGTATATTCTCCATGATAGTATCCGCAAAGAGGAATACATCCTGCTGAATGATGCCGATGGCCCTCCTGAGATCTGCCTTGCGGACGTTTCTCACGTCTATGCCATCTATTTTCACAGCTCCCGACGACACATCGTAAAACCTTGGTATCAGCTGGCAAAGCGTACTCTTGCCGCCTCCTGAAGGTCCGACGATGGCTATGGATCTTCCGCCGTCTATATCGAGGCTTATATCGTGAAGGACCTCCGTATTTTCATCGTAGCCGAAGCTGACATTTTCAAAGGATATGGCGCCTTCTCCTATGCGGAATTCCTCAGGCTCGGAGGCTTCTCTTATCTCAGGCTCTGTCTGCATGATGTCTATAAACCTCGTCAGCCCTGCCCAGCCGTTCATGAACATCTCGGCAAAATTGGAAAGCTTTCTTATAGGGTTGATGAAGGTGCTGACGAAGAGATAGAAGGTTATCAGATCGACATAGTTCATATCATCCTTCATTATCAGCCAGCCGCCGCATGCCAGAATGGCAACGGGCATTATGCAGAGAAAATACTCCAGTGATGAGTTGAACTGGCCGAAGGCCTTGTAGTTATCGCATTTTGCTGTCTTGAACTGCTCATTGGCTCTGTGAAATTTGCCGTAATCAGATGCTTCATTGGCAAAGGCCTTTGATGTCCTTATGCCTGAAATGCCCGACTCTATTTCACCGTTGATCTCAGCCATTTTGACCTTGACCTTCTTGGAGGCTTTAACCATCCTTCTCCTGCAAAGAATCACGATAAACAGGAATACAGGTATGATTACGATTATCAGCAGCGCAAGCTGCCACTGTATGGTAGCCATTATTATCGTGGAGCCTATTATCGTCACGAAGGCTATGAAAAGATCTTCAGGGCCGTGATGTGCCAGCTCCGTGATTTCAAAGAGATCTCCCGTCATTCTGTTCATCAGCTGTCCTGTCTTATTTCTGTCAAAAAACCTGAAATCCAAGGTCTGAATATGGGTAAACAAATCGTCCCTCAGATCGGCTTCAACCCTGACTCCGAACATATGACCCCAGTATGTGATGATGTAATTCATGGCTACCCTAAGCAGGAAGGCAACAGCCACTATCATCATCACCGTAAAGAAGGTGTGATATTCCTTTCCCGGCAGCATGTCATACATTGCCCTTCTTGCCACCATGGGAAATGCCAGATCTATGAGAGACGCCACCAGAGCGCACCCCAGATCAAGAATAAACAGCTTGTAATGCGGTTTGAAATAGCTTATGAAGACCTTCATAGGTCCCTTTGTATAGTCTTTTTTCTTATTATTCGTCATGATCTCATATTATACTTAATCTATACATACCAATGCTTCATCTAAAAGCCCCTTGCCTGAAGATATATCAGACAAGAGGCGTCTTTAAGGTCATCCTATTGATTTTAGGATCAGGCAACGATCCTTATTCGATGGATTCGAGGTCAACGCTGCAATTGTGATGTACCTTCTGTACATCATCGTTATCCTCGAGAATATCTATCATCTTCTTGAGTGATTTAAGCGATGATTCGTCCGACGGTGCCGCTTCCATGGAAGGAACGAATTCGACATCTGAATCTACGAATTCATATCCTGCATCCGTAAGCGCTCCGTGAACATCTGTGTATGATGCAGGATCGGTAAGAATCTCGAAGCTGTCGTCATGAGACACCATATCCTCTGCACCTGCCTCAAGAGCAGCCTCCATCAGTGCATCTTCATCGATATCGTCTGTCTTTTCAATGATGATAACGCCCTTTCTGGCGAACATGTATGATACACAGCCCGGAGTTCCCAGATTTCCGCCGTGCTTGTCAAATGTGGACCTTACAGCCGAAGTGGTTCTGTTTCTGTTATCAGTCAGAGTTTCAACGATAACGGCAACGCCGCCTACGCCGTAACCTTCAAATGTGAGTTCCTCGTATGTTTCGCCGGCCAGCTCTCCGGTACCTTTCTTTATAGCTCTCTTGATATTGTCGTTAGGCATACCGATGGCCTTTGCCTTTTCTATGGCAACTCTCAGCGTAGCGTTGTAGTCGGGGTCTCCTCCCGCTTTAGCTGCTACGATGATAGCTCTTCCGTATTTTGTGAACATTGCCGCACGTTTTGAATCCTGTGCTGCCTTTCTGCCTGCAATTGTACCGTGTCTTCCCATGGAGACACCTCCTAACTTTTTATAATTTTCCTATAGCATTATACACCTATGCATTTATAAATTCAAGGAAAGATATTCCTCCCTGAGCATCGACAGCAAATGAACGTCATACAGGACACCGTTCTTACGGCAGTTTTTCCTGAGACAGCCTTCAGGCTTGAAGCCCAGCTTAAGGTAAAGCTGCCTTGCCGGATTTCCCGTATAATGATCGAGATACAGCCTCTCAAGGCTCAGCTCAGTAAAACAGTATTTAAGCATCGCCTCCATAGCCTGCCTGCCGTAGCCGTTACCTCTTAGATTAGTATCACCTATGTAGATTCTCCAGATCTCAGCCTTCCAACCCTCGATTATGTCGCTGATGACAACACGTCCTATCACAGTATCCGCATCATATCCCTTCAGACATATGGTGAACTGACGTACAGCAGTATCCTGAAGGTCATTGAAGTATTTGCAATATACCTCTTCCCTGCTCTGATCATCACCGATGCTGAAAAATCTTGTAACGTCGGGATCTCGCTCCCATGCGAAAAACAATTCGAGATCCTCCAGCTCCGTAGGGCGGAGTCTGAGATCTTCCGTCTCTAAAATCATCTCATTCATCTCCTCTGCACAGCGCAGTCTTATTCCTCCGACTTATGCTTATCCTGAAGATTCTTGTGAGCAGTCGCCATCATCAGCTTGATACGGTTAAGCTGGTTGACATCGGAAGCGCCCGGGTCGTAGTCGATGGCAGCTATGTTTGCCTTAGGATTTCGCTTTCTCAACGGCTTCATCATGCCCTTTCCTGTAACGTGGTTAGGCAGACATGCGAAAGGCTGCATGCACACGATGTTCTCCACACCGTCGTCGATGAGGTCTGCCATTTCACCTGTAAGCAGCCAGCCTTCTCCGCACTGGTTGCCGAGCGAAACGATCTGTGAAGCTTTCTTGGCTATATCGGCGATATGCATAGGAGGATGGAATCGTCTGCTTTCCTCAAGAGCCTTTCTCATCGGCTTTCTGAACCTTTCCACGAATTTAATCGCTATCTTGTTGCCGAGTGAGGCCTTGTAGGAGCCTGAAAGATTCAGGTAGTTGTACTCCTTGCTGAACATTCCGTACATGAAGAAGTCTATGAGATCAAGGACCACGGCCTCGCCGCCCTCCTGCTCTATTATTCCCACTATATCGTTGTTGGCATTAGGATGGTACTTGACAAGAATCTCTCCCACCACGCCTACCTTAGGCTTTTCTATGTCCAGAAGCGGCAGTGCGTCGAAGTCCTTGACGATGCCCTCGATGGTGGTCTTGAACTTCCTGAAGCTTCCCGTATAAACGTTTCTTCTGGCCACTCTGGACCATTTTTCAAACAGCTCGTTGGCAGAGCCCGGAACTGCTTCGTAAGGTCTCGTCTTGTAAAGCACCCTCATCAGCACGTCGCCGTATACGAGTCCCATGAGAGCGCGCTTTATCAGCTTGTATGACATGAGGTTGAAGCCAGGGTTTGACTCCAATCCCGACATGTTTACCGACACAACAGGAATCTGCTCCATGTCCATGTCCTTGAGGGCTTTTCGCAAAAGCGCCACATAATTGCTGGCACGGCACTGTCCTCCCGTCTGGCTCATGAATATCGCCACATTATCAAGATCGACCTCTCCCGATTTGAGATATGAAATTATCTGACCCAACGATACTATCGTAGGATAGCATGCGTCGTTATTTATGTATTTCAGACCTTCTTCAACGGCATTTTTATCCACGGTAGGCAGTCTCTTCGCCTTGTATCCCGCCCTTTCCAGAGCCGTTTCCAGAAACTGGAAATGCATCGGAGCCATTTCAGGTATGAGCATGGTATATTCCTTCCTCATCTCCTTGGTGAAGAACCTTCTCTTATAAGGTGAATTGTCTTCTATGTGCTTCACCTTGTTCTTCTCACGCTCATCCATGGCAGCCTTCAGCGAACGTATCCTTATCTTGGCAGCCCCCATGTTGGTTCCTTCGTCTATCTTCAACACTGTATAGAGTTTGTTATTCTTCTTCGTTATCTCTTCCACCTGGTCTGTCGTAACGGCGTCAAGGCCGCAGCCGAAGGAATTCAGCTGTACTATCTCTACATCGTCGGTAGTTCCCACGAAGGTTGCCGCCTTGTAGAGTCTTGAGTGATACATCCACTGGTCCAAAACACGAAGCGGTCTCGACAGCTTACCAAGATGCGCCACCGAATCCTCGGTAAGCACCACCATATCAAAGGAAGTAATTATCTTATCTATGCCGTGATTGATTTCCGGATCCAGATGATAAGGTCTTCCGGCCAGCACAACAGCCTTTTTCTTATGCTCTCTGGCCCACCTGAGTGCAGCTTCACCCTTTTTCTTGATATCTCCCTTGAATCTCCTGTCCTCGGCTCTTGCCATCTTTATGGCGTCCTCAATCTCCAGCCTTCCGACGCCGGTCCTTCTGAGGACCTTGTACAGCTCCCTCTGGAGAAACTCATCATTATCGTAAGGCAGGAAAGGATGAGAGAAGATAACATCGTTTTCCTCAAACACATCATCCATATTTCCGGCTATTACTTCAGGATATGTGGCGACTATAGGACAATTGTAATGGTTGGGCGCTGTCTTGTCTTCGATACGCTCATAGTTGATGCTCGGATAGAATATCCACTTGGCGCCGTGATCCACCAGCCACTTGATATGTCCGTGGACGAGCTTGGCAGGATAGCATACAGTATCCGAGGATATGGTCTCCATGCCTTTCTCGTACATTTCCTTATTGGAAAACGGCGACAGCATAACGCTGAAGCCCAGCCTGGTGAACAGCACGTGCCAGAACGGGTAATTTTCATACATATTGAGGACTCTCGGTATTCCGATGACACCTCTTTTGGAATCCTCCACCGTCAGCGGCCTGTATTTAAAGAGCCTTTCCAGCTTGTATTCATACATGTTAGGCAGCTTGCTGTCGGAGTCTGTCTGTTTTCCTTCACCCTTCTCGCATCTGTTTCCGGTGAAAAACCTGGTTCCGTCATTGAACTTGTTTATCGTCATGAGGCAGTTATTTTCACATCCCTTGCATCTAACATGACTTGTTTCAACATGAAATGAAACCATTTCGTCCATGGTTATTATGGATGATATTGTGTCCTCGACGTAGTTTTCCCTGGCGATGAGAGCCGCCCCGTATGCACCCATGAGCCCTGCGATGTCAGGCCTGATTATCTCCTTGCCCATGACGTTTTCTATGGCTCTAAGCACAGCGTCGTTGAGGAAGGTACCACCCTGAACGACGATTTTTTCGCCGGCCTCCTCAGGATTTCTAAGCTTGATAACCTTGTAAAGTGCATTCTTTATTACCGAATATGAAAGTCCGGCCGATATGTCGCCTATAGTTGCGCCCTCCTTCTGCGCCTGCTTCACCTTGGAGTTCATGAATACGGTACATCTGGTACCGAGATCCACAGGTGATTTGGCGAAGAGAGCTTCCGTAGCGAAGGACTTGACGTCCATGTTCACTGATTTAGCATAAGTTTCAATGAACGATCCGCAGCCTGAAGAGCATGCTTCGTTGAGCATGATATTGTATATGGCTCCATCTCTTATCCTCATGCACTTCATGTCCTGACCGCCTATATCGAGGATAAAGTCCACGCCCGGCAGGAATTCTTCGGCAGCCTTATAGTGAGCCATGGTCTCGATCTCTCCCATATCTGCCTTGAATGCTGCCTTTATGAGGCCTTCACCGTATCCCGTGGCTGCAACATTGGCTATGTATGCCTTGGAAGGAAGAAGTGAATACAGCTCCTTCAGCATGTTCATTGTAGCTTCAAGAGGCTTTCCTTCGTTTCCAGTATAATACGAATACAGCAGGTTCTTTTCTTCATCTATAAGCGCAGCCTTGGTGGTGGTGGAACCTGCATCTATGCCCAGGAACACCTTTCCCCTCGCTTTTTTTATATCCTTTCTCTTGATGGTATCCTTCAGATGCCTGTCTCTGAACTTCTTGTATTCATCGACATTCTTAAAGAGAGGGTCCACATGCTTCGTATCGGAAAGAGCTGCGGGATCCGCATTATCTATCCTGGATATTATCTCGCTGAAATCCACCTCTTCGTATTTTGATGCATTTATCGCCGCACCAATGGCAACGAAAAACTTTGAATCCTCCGGGAAGATGATTTCATCATCGGAAAGCTGAAGCGTCTCTATGAATCTCTTTCTCAGCTCACTGAGAAACGAAAGCGGCCCGCCGAGAAACGCCACCTTTCCCTTGATGGTATGCCCGCAGGCAAGCCCGCTTATTGTCTGATTTACCACAGCCTGAAATATGGATGCTGCCAGATCCTCGATGGGCGCACCCTCATTGATGAGCGGCTGTATATCCGTCTTGGCGAAAACACCGCATCTGGCTGCAATCGGATATATCATATTATGCTTCTT
The DNA here is from genome assembly GCA_958448635.1 of uncultured Bacillota bacterium. Classification (GTDB taxonomy): domain Bacteria; phylum Bacillota; class Clostridia; order Peptostreptococcales; family Anaerovoracaceae; genus Lentihominibacter. The sequence goes on from CAUDEQ010000008.1 coordinate 8,768, forward strand.
CGCAGCTTCATTGAGTCCTGCGGCATCGGTGTTGAGCAGCACTGCCATCTGGTCGATGAAAGCGCCTGTTCCTCCGGCACAGGTTCCGTTCATTCTCTGCTCCACAGTCTGTCCGTAGAATGTTATTTTGGCGTCCTCTCCTCCCAGCTCTATGGCAACATCGGTTTCAGGTATCAATGCCTCTACAGCTGCGCTGCATGTGACAACCTCCTGCTCAAAGGGAATCTTGAGAATGTTGGACAGGGATAATCCTCCCGATCCTGTTATGACCATTCTAAGTCTGATGTTTCCTTTCTCCTCGTACATCTGCCTGATGAGATCCGTTACCGTCTCAAATACATTCGACATATGTCGTTCATATCTGCTGTATATTACCTTATCCTCACTATTCAGCAGAATCAGCTTTACCGTGGTGGAGCCTACATCTATTCCCAACCTCATATTAATTTCCTTTCTATTTTCGGGTCATTTATTTCTATAATGCCTTTGACAATATTACTCAAACATATATATAATATATATATGTATGTATTTTTTTCGTTTTTAAAGTATAGTATATATTGTATAATACCTTTATGAAAAGTTCAATCAAAAAACAGACATTTAAAGCAATATACAGATTATTGGACAAAGTTTCTCCAATTAACGGCGATTGTGGCCGTTTATGCGGTGCTGCGTGCTGCACATGTCAGGATTCCGACATGGGTATTTACCTTCTTCCCGGCGAAGAAAAGGTCTTCACACAGGACGAGGAGTGGCTCCAATGGGACTGGCTCATGGCGGAGGATTATGAGTTTCCCGACAGCTGGCATGGCAAAGTATATTTTCTTCAATGCAGGACTGCGCCTTTCTGTGATAGAAAAAATCGCCCATTACAATGCAGGACCTTTCCCCTGACACCGCATATGGACGAAAATGGCAAGCTCTATATGATATATCACAGCGGTGAGCTTCCGTATGAATGTCCGCTCGCCTCAGGTGAAATACCTCTCAATGACAGTTTTATCAGAGCAACTTATACTGCATGGCTTCATCTGATACGTGATCCGCTTATCCATGATCTTGTGGAACTGGATTCACAGTATCGTATAGAGGATGACGAGCCTGTAGTCATCCTCTACCCTTAAATTAGCTCTTATCTTTTTAAAAGCGTTACGACATCTCGTCGAGACGCTTTATTTCTTTATTGTAAATACGTCTGAGCATCAGTATCAGGAATATGGTGCCCAGTATCTCTGCCATAGGGAACGCATACCATACCAGCTCAAGACCTGCAGTTTCTGCAAAGATCCATGCCAGCGGCAGTATGCCTACCAGCTGTCTTATGAGCGATGCCCAAAGACTTATAAATCCATGGCCCGTCGCCTGGAATATTGACGATGTCATGATTCCGAATGCCGCCGGAATGAAACACCAGCTTATGGCTCTGAGGGCAGGTATTCCTATATCGTACATGCTCTGGCTGCCCTGAGCGTTGAACAATGCCAACAGCTTATCAGGAAACAGCTGGAAAATAACAAGGCCTGCTGCCATTATGCAGAGTGCAATGAGAAAGCCTTTCTTGTATGTTTCCATCAGTCTCTTTCTGTTTCTGGCGCCAAAGTTGAATCCCATTATAGGGAGTACGCCCTGATTGAGTCCGAACACAGGCATGAATATGAAAGACTGAAGCCTTCCGTATACACCCATTACTGCCACTGCCGTTTCAGTAAGACCTCCCAGTATGAGGTTCATACCGAACTGCATTACAGAGCCTATGGACTGCATGAGTATCGACGGAGCTCCTACAGCATATATGTCCTTTATTATCTGCTTGCTGAACTTCCAGCCTCTGATGCGCACCTTCACGGAATGCTCCTTTGCAAAGAGCAGATACTGTCCGAGGCACATGGAGAGGAACTGTCCGAATACCGTGGCAATGGCTGCACCTGCTACACCCATTTCAGGGAACGGTCCGATACCGAAAATGAGTATAGGGTCCAGTATTATGTTGGTAACGGCTCCTACGATGCTGCAGAGCATAGGAACAGTCATGTTTCCCGTAGCCTGAAGTATCTTTTCGATGGTTATCTGCATCATCGAGAACAGGCAGCCGATGGTAACTATCTGCATGTATATGGTTCCGTTTTCGATGATGTACGGATTATTGGACATGAGATCCATGATAGGACCCGAAAAAAGCAGACCTGTTACGGCAAAAAATATCCAATTGAAGAAGCCAAGCCTGTATCCGTGACATGCCACCAGATTCGCCTCCTCGATCATTCCCGCACCGAGCCTTCTTGATATCAGCGAATTGATGCCCACGCCGGTTCCGACCGCCACGGAAATCAGAAGAAACTGTATAGGCGCCACATATGTAAGAGCTGCCAGAGCTTCTTCACCTATCCTCGAAACGAAGAAGCTGTCTACTACATTGTAAAATGCCTGAATAAACATGGACAGTATGGCAGGCCACGACATGGTCATGATCAGACGGCCCACAGGCATCGTACCCATTTTGTTATGCGTTGGTTCGTTTTTTTGTTTCTGCATGATTTTCTCCCCTGTATGTTATTGTTTTCACATGGTCATATACATAAAAATTTGCCTAATTATACGAGATTAGGCAAATTCTTAAATCAGTATTTCCATTGGATATTCTATCACTTGATATTTCGAAAATCAAGGTACAAATCTAAGAATATGTTTATGTACGAACCATATTTTTTCATCAATCCTTCGATTTGTAGTACAGCATACAGTGACAATATCCTTCGAATTCAGGATCTGCGATCTGCTGCTTGAACTCATCGCAGATACACTTGTATTCTTCTTTAATCTCCAATCTGCACGGACAATAGCCGTTTTTCTTTTTCAGCCCCTCTTTGACCATTTCGACGACTTTGCTGTTGTCGTTGAGCCTTACAGCCATACTGCTTATGCTTTCCAGAGGCCGTGGAGATTGCAGTATTCATAAACAGCTACCAGCTTATCTCCTGCCAAGTCGAATACAGCCTCAGGCTTTTCTCCTGCCTTCAGATACTTGATCTGGCTGCCCTTTTCTGTTTCAACGGCAACCCACTGAATCAGATGTTCTTCAAGCATAGGATGCTCTACAGAGCCAACCTTAACTACTACTTTGTCGCCATCCTGCTCAACTACGGGAACATGCTTTTCCTGAGCAGCATCTACAGTGTTAGGCACCAGCTCAGTCATCTTCTGTCCGCAGCACATTACAGGCACGCCTTTATTCTCTACAAAAGTTACTTTGTTACCACAGTGTTCACATACATAAAACTTCATGTTAATTCCTCCTTGTTAATGATTTATCCTACAGTTACATTTTTATTGTACACCTTTTTAGTATACTTTAATGATATCACCTTTTTCCCATATGTCAATACTTTTTTGGAAAAAAGTATGTTAATGCGGCTGGCGGCATGTCCGTCCTAAAAAAATGGTCCTATTTTCTTTTGTTTCTAAGACGCACCGCATATTATTGACATATGTCAATATAAATGGTAATATACAATATAACATATGTCAATAACTATATCTATATCAAGGAAGGTGAATATAATGAAAATTGCTGTTACCTATGAAAACGGAAATGTATTTCAGCACTTCGGTCATACCGAAGCCTTTAAGATCTATGAGGTTCAGAACGAAAAGATAACGGGAAGCGAAGTCGTTGAGACTGCAGGCAGCGGCCACGGTGCTCTGGCAGGCTTTCTCAGCGAAAGGCATGTGGACGTCCTCATATGCGGCGGCATAGGCGGCGGCGCTAAAATAGCGCTGGCACAGGCAGGCATCAAGCTGTTCGGCGGAGTTTCCGGCAGTACAGATGATGCTGTGAAGGCATATATCTCCGGTAAGCTTTCCTTCGATCCCGATGCTGTATGCAATCATCACGATGAGCATCACGGACACGGCGAGGGACATTCCTGCGGAAGCCATGGTCACTCCCACAGCTGCGGCGGCGGCTCCTGCGGAAATCATTAGGATTGGATAAAAAAACCTGTACAGCACTTTTCAAGGTGTTGTACAGGTTTTTCTTTTTTCATAAATATAAGGCATCATGGCGATATCTAGCTGTGCTTTATCTTCTCCATTACCACATGGTATATCTCATCAGCTCTGCTGCAGCAGCTTTCCAGCATGGCCTTCGCTTCTCTTTCGAATTTCTCCGCAGCCTCCCTGTCCTTCATGGATTCTGTATTTATGAATACATTCAAGGATGCTGCCTCCAGCGCAGCCTTGCAGCATGCTGCCCCGGCGCCTGCATCGGATATGGCTATGACAGCTCCCTTGTCTGCCATCTCGCCAATTATATCCACTGCCCTGCATATGCATCGCATGATATCCAGCGGAGCCTGACATGCCGCATACAGTGCCTTTTCCATAGCCTTCTCTCTGGAAGGATCATCCTTAGGTATGCCGTAGGCTTCGGCAAGAGGCGCAAAGGCTTCGGCATCTGCGTCCATCATTGTCAGAAGCTCTTTTCTGAGGCTGCTGCCCTTTTCCATAAGCTCTTTTATTTCCGGCTCCACATCGGCGTATTTTTTCTTGCCGACGGTAAGCGCACCCACCATGCTTCCCAGCGAGATCCCAACTGCGCCCACGAGAGCAGATGCGCCGCCGCCTCCGGGAACAGGCGCTGAAGAAGCAAGAACCTCTGTGAATTCATCTATAGTCATCTCTTGGAATTTCATGTTGTCTTCCTCCCTTTTGAATACCCTTCCGAACATCTGATGGACTATGATATCACGCACCGTATCAGGCTGTCAACATATTGAGGTGTTTGCATGCGACCGTCATGCATATATTTTACCGATAATATTTTTCATGGAGGAAGGTATGAAATACGATTGTATAATCATAGGCGCAGGCCTTTCAGGCCTTACTGCGGCAGCGCTTCTTGCAAAGCGCGGGCTGTCTGTCGCCGTATGCGAGCATTCCGGCAAGCCGGGAGGAAGCTGCGGCGTTTTCAAACGTCTTATCAACGGTAAGGCGGCTGCTTTCGATCAGGGCTCATCCATGCTCTTCGGCTTCGGTCCGCAAGGCTTCAATTCCCACAGATTCCTCTTCAACTGTCTCGAAGAGCCCATCAATATCATAAGGCATGAGTATCTTTATGCAGTCAATTACAACGGGAGAAAAATCAGGTTTTCCTCGGACATCGATGCTTTTACAGACGAGCTTTCAGACATGTTCCCTCGGCAGCGTGAAAACATCGTGAAATTTTACAGCGATATGAGAGCTATGTACGACAAGGTCATATGCGAAAGACCCGACTATACAACGCCAGACGAAATAAGCGCTGATGCTGCCCTCAAGGGCATGATGAAGCATCCGTTATCATACTTCAGGTTTCTCTCGTATATAAATATAAGCGCCAGAAAGCTCCTGGACAGGTACTTCGACGACGAGGATATCATGATGTTCTTCGATAAGCTCACCTCCACATACTGCTATGCCACGGTGGAGGAAGCTCCGGCGATAATGGTCTCCGTCATGTTCATAGATAACCATGTGGGCGGAAGCTGGTATCCTGCAGGCTCCACCCTCTTTCTTCCAGGAATTCTGGAAAAGGTCATAGAGGAAAACTCAGGTCATATGTATTACAACACCACCGTAGAGAAAATATTGTTTCAGAGCTCTTCGGGATGCATTTCGGCCGGCTCTCACCCAAAGGCGGCAGGTGTCATTACTAAGAACGGAAGCATTCTTATCTCGGACAACGTGGTTTTCTCCGGAACTGTATGGGATCTTTACAACAAGCTCCTCCCGGATGAAATGCTCACCGAGGAAATGGTCAGATGGACGGCATCTCAGGCTCCAACGTATCCGGCTTCGGTGCTTTATGCCCTGGTTAAAAGAAACGTCATCGACGAAGACGTCTGTGCCATCGAGATGCTGGCTGCTCCTCCGGGAATCATAGACGAAACCGAGATCACAGTATATATTCCTACGATGGATGACCCAACGCTGTGCGACGAACATCATCACGTGGTGATAGCCATAGGTCCGTCAGCCATGAGTGAAGGGCTTGCAGAAGGAAGCTTCAGCGATACAAAATACAGGCAGGAAAAGATCAAGGAAGCAGACAGGATGACCGACATTCTGGAGGGGCGATTTCCCGGCATAAAGGACAATATGGTATACCGGGAGCTGGCCACACCCTTTACCATACAGCGATATACCATGAAAAAAGGCGGAGCTGCAGCAGGCCCCAAGCAGAAGCTGGGACAGCATATGATGAAAAGGCAATCAATAAGGACTGCATGGACGGGACTGTACTGCTGCGGTGAATCCACCACCATGGGAACGGGTACTCCCACCGTTACAGTATCCGGAATTGCAGCTGCCAATGCCGTGCTGAGGAGATTTGGAAAAGCTCCTTATGTATGGCAGGAGAACATGAAAAATTATGTGAATGAGCTTTCTGCGCCGCTGAAGAAGAGCTGGATGCGCCACGCCTTTCCAGATGGCAAAGCAAATTTAATGGAAAAGGCGGGACGATGCCTTTTCTGCGAAAAGCCTGCCTGCTGCTCCTCAGAGCTGTTGGATATCCCCGGCATCATGAGACGCACAGCCTGCGGGAATTTTAAAGGTGCTGCCGATCTGGCAGCGCATTCTCTCATCAACATCACCGAAGGTTTTCTGAGAAAATGCGAAGAGAAGTGCATTCAGGCAAATGACGGAGATACGGCTGAAGATGCTATCGAGGGCGTCGAAATTTCCCGAATCGTTGGCGCCATCTGCGATATAAAAAAATAACGGAAAGACACATGGCAGAAAAAGCAATGAGAAAAAAGATGCTGTCATCATAAGAAAGCTGATGGCCTTTCCATGTAAATATGATCCCCATATATTCCATGAATTCATCGGCCACACCTTCTTCTGAAAAAGCGTCATATATTTTTCCTTCCGCAAGAAGCCTTCTGAATATAACGACGCCGTGCGATACAGGGAATGCCTTCACCAGCATTCCCACGCCGTCGTCTACAGAGCCTATGGGCAGATAGATTCCTGTAAGAAAACCGGAAAGTGCGCCAAGGACGGTGCAGAAGCCGGCAAGGGCATTGCTTGTCTTAAGCAGCATTGCCGGCACCATTGCCATGATCCCGCAGCATGTCGATTCGATGACGAGCATGATATATATTTCCGGCATGTTTCCCCGTCCAATTAGACTCTGATGTCTGCATAACATATATATTTCCGACATCAGAAGCACCGCCATGGACATGATGATTCCTGTGATGGCTGCAAACATTATATATCCGCCCACCAGGGAAACATCTCTCACCGGCGATATGTCCATATCCCTAAGCTTCATGGAAGCCCTGTCCTCTATCATCACCCCATATGCTCCCATGGCTGCCGTCAGCGGAGTCAGCCCCAGTATCCCCGCCATCATCCAAATGTCCGTTATTTCCGCTATTATCCCTTCATCAGCCATATAGGTAAAGGAAGATATCAGGTTGTCACGCATGAATATTATGTAAAGCATCATTATTATCACTTCCGCCAGCAATGAAAGGATTACTGCCATCTTATCTCTGAAGAACAGCTCCAGGTTTCTCAGCATAAGGTCAGCCATGTTGCTCTCCTTCACGATATTCCCCTGCTTTTCCGCAGACCAGCGACATGTAGGCGTCATGCATACTTCCTCTTTTCATTTCAAAGCTGTCGTACCTGCCCCTGCGATCTTCGAGGATCTTCAGAGCTTCTTCAGGCTCGGAAACATAGACTATCGTCGAGTTCATACCGCAGTACAATATGAGCATATCCTTTGCAAAGCGCAGCTTCATCTCATAGGGAGTGCCGTCAAATGCTATGGAGCCCTCTTTCATAACTATGATATGATCTGCCAATGCAGCCTCCTCCATGTAATGGGTGGTGGTCATCACCGTCAGCCCTGTCGCCGCTCTTACTGCATTCACAGTTTCCCATACCACCCTTCTGATATCCGGATCCAGAGCTGATGTGGGTTCATCCAGAAGAAGCAGCTCCGGAGAATGGAGCATCGCCCTTGCAATATCACATCTTCGCTTCTGTCCGCCTGACAGACTGCCGTAGTAACGATTCAGAAGCTCCTCAGTTCCTGTCAGCTTTGCTGTTTCATATACACGTTTCTGAAGCTCCTTGCCTCTCAGACCGTAAAAACCGCCTCTTACACGGAGGTTTTCCCCTACGGTGAGCTGTTCATCCAAAATGCTGTTTTGAAACACCACGCCTATCTTTTTTCTTATCCTGCGACCTGCTTTTCTCATGTCCTCTCCACCCATTGTTATGCTGCCATGGTACTTCCTGACAGCAGTGGAAAGAATATTTATGACGGTGCTTTTCCCTGCCCCGTTGGGGCCTAAAAGAGCAGTCATCTGCCCTTTGCACAGCTTGAAGCTGATGCCGCTGACTGCCTCCACTTTGCCGTATGACTTCCTCAGCTCGCAGACCTTAACCTCAGCGCCGGACATCAGTTCATCATCCACGCCATGTAGCTGAGATATCCTGCAAAGGTCACCCATATGAGATAAGGAAGCTGCAGCCACGACGCAGTACGGTCTACCTTCATATATGTGACGATCATGAGGATAACGGCTATCCAGAGAAGCACCAGCCACCAGAAGGCGAACTGGAAGGCTCTGAAATTGAAGAACACGATGCTCCAGAAAAAATTCACCGCCAGCTGCACTGCAAATATCAGGATCCCCTTCATCTGCTCCAGGGATTCCGAAGCGAGACAAACTCTGGCAGCGCCTATTCCCATAAGAGCATAAAGCACTGTCCATACCACCGGAAAAACTATGCCCGGAGGAGTGAGCTCCGACTGCATAACGTCTGAAAAATTTCTCATTCCCGCCATGCTTATGAGACCTGACACTATACCTGCGGCCTCGCACAGCACTATGAAAAACACATATATCTTCGTTTCCTCCGTCAGCTTATTCGTAAGCTTGCCAAACATAAAAATCACCCCCATACAACTTATGTACAGGGGCTTGTGCCTTATGCCTTGTTCTGTTGTTCAACCAGTCTCTCAGCTCCGTATTTTCTCCTGAGAGCAGGCTTTTCGATTTTGCCGGTAGCGTTTCTCGGAACATCTGCGAATATTATCTGTCTAGGTCTCTTGTACCTAGGCAGCTCCTTACAGAATTCGTTGATTTCATCCTCTGTGCATTCCATGCCGTCCTTGACGGAAATGATGGCGCAGCTTATTTCACCCAGTCTCTTGTCCGGCATTCCTATTACTGCAACATCCTTTACCTTAGGGTGTGCTGCCAGGAAGTTTTCGATCTGTACAGGGTATATATTCTCCCCGCCCATGATTATTACGTCCTTCTTTCTGTCCACCAGAAAAATAAAGCCGTCTTCATCCTGCATAGCCATATCACCTGTGAAAAGCCAGCCGTCTTTCAGCGTATTGGCGGTGGCTTCCGGATCGTTGTAGTAGCAGGTCATCAGTCCGGGTCCCTTGACGCAAAGCTCGCCGACCTCGCCCTGCTCCACCTTATTGCCTTCTTCATCGACTATCTTGCATTTCCATCTGTAGCCCGGAACTCCTATGGCTCCCACCTTATGTATGTTCTCCACTCCCAGATGCACGCAGCCGGGGCCTGTCGATTCCGACAGTCCGTAATTTGTATCGTACTGGTGATTAGGGAAGTAATGCTTCCAGTGGGAAATGAGCGATGCAGGAACAGGCTGGGCTCCTATGTGCATCAGTCTCCACTGTTCCAGCTGATAATCCTCCAGCTTCAGATCGCCTCTGTCCAACGCATCGAGGATTTCCTGTGCCCAAGGCACCAGCAGCCATACTATGGTGCATTTTTCGTTGGAAACCGCATTCAATATGATATCGGGAGTCGTTCCCGTCAGCAGCACTGCTCTGCTTCCGGCGCATAAGCTTCCCATCCAGTGGAATTTAGCGCCTGTATGGTAGAGAGGCGGTATGCAAAGGAACACGTCATCCCTTCCCGTACCATGGTGCTTCTGCTCCATGGCAGCCGCCTGGCTTAAGCTCTCGTGGTTATGTAATATAGCCTTGGGGAAGCCCGTCGTGCCTGATGAAAAGTAGATAGCTGCATCGTCCTCTTCATCAAGTCTCACCAGCGGAGCTGCGCTGGAGCAATCTGCCACAAGCTCTCTGTAGCTTTCCGCAAAGGTCGGACAGCCGTCTCCCACATAAATCAGAAGTCTTCCTCTGCTTATTATCTCTTCTATAGACTCTATTCTGCCGATGAATTCCGGCCCGAAAAACAGCACATGGATTTCAGCCAAATCTGCGCAGTATTTTATTTCATCAGCCGAAAATCTGTAGTTGAAGGGTACTGCTATGGCTCCTGTTTTCAGGATGCCGAAATATATTGGGAGCCACTCGAGACAGTTCATCATCAGGATGGCAACTCTGTCTCCTTTTTTTATGCCTCTGCTCAGCAGCATGTTGGCAACTCTGTTGGCTTTTTCATCAAAGACGTTCCATGTGATTTCCCTTCTATATGGTGTCGTCGAAATCTGAGGAACAAGGTCGTATTCCTTCCATGTTTTTTTTCTGGCGTCCTCTCTCAGCGGATTAAGCTCCACCAACGCCACTTCTTCTCCGTATAGTTTATGGTTCCTTTCCAATAAGTCAGTTACAGGCATTTAATCGCATCCCTTTCCAGTGATTAGTCTTTTGATACTATTTCGCTCAAAATCACATGCCATATATTATACATTATTATTTTCCATAAGTCTATCGCAATAATATTAAATAAGCGATTATCGCTGTGTTTTTCAATGCGCCTCATGGTCTTGACAGCACATAATATTCATCTTGTCGTCATACCATGCTCATCTGCCCTTTGCAGCGGCTCTTATACGGCATACGCCCTGAGTCATGGTTCCCATCGGACACATGGCGCACCATGATCTCGGCTTGTAGAGCAGCATCGCCACAAGTCCCAACAGCAGCGATGTCACCATAAGACCGTAGAAGCCGAAGCTGTACTGCGCTACCCATTCAGGAACGAGACTGCCTGAGTACGCCCAGTTCCACGGCACATCAAAGGACCAGAACAGCTTTACAGCCTCCTTCAGCGATTCTGCACCTGATGCCACCAGATATGTATTGATCACCATGATTACAAACATGGCCATGAAAAATATCAGGAATCCATATCTGAACCATTTGCTGTACATCCAGCCGGGAGTAGGCCTTCTGCGCGACATCCCCAGTCTTTCGCCCAGCAGCATGTAGAGGTGACCTCTGCCGCAGTATTTATTGCAGAAGCTTTTAGAGCCGGCAAATATCGATATGACAAGAGGAACCAGAAAGTCGATCATTCCCAGCCATGCGAAGAGTATATTGAAGAAGCCCAAGGAAAAATACACTACCGGCCAGATCCAGAGCTTCTGATACCAATGTCTGCTCATCAGTCCTTTCATCGCTGCACCTCCCTGCCTGCTGCTTCCTCTTCATCAAAGTCTTTCTTCATATCGATAACCGATATACAGCCTGTGGGGCAATGCTTTCCGCATATGCCGCAGCCTACGCACTTTTCAGCCTCTGCATAAGCATAATATCCTTCCTTTATGGTTACAGCGTCTCTGGGACAGACTATCATGCATGTTCCGCACGCTATACAATCCTTTTTCTCCACCGATGCATATCTACCCTTTGCCATAATTCCTCCTTTGCATAAACATATACGCAGCTCCAAGCATCTGCTGCATCAAAAAAACCGTTTCCATGAGATGATAACCCATAAAAACGGTTATGTATGTGACATTGTTACATATGCTTTTCGCTGCGCTTTTAAAATACCGCAGACTTTTCACAAATCATTGAGTTTTTTTATACAAGTCTTTATATAACGCTGAAGCTCACCTTGACGCTTCCGCCTCCCAGCGCCTCTGCAAGGCCTTTTGGATCATCTATATGCCCTATCCTTGTATAGCTGTATCCTGTGGAAAAGGTTTCGTAGAACAGAACAATGCAGTCACTGCCGTAGAGCATTATGTCTCCCGCATTTATATCTCCCACTCTTTCCGGGGCGGGAGGCAGCGGTCTGTCCGTATAATAATATTTTTCGTTTCCGTTCAGCTCGCTCATTTCCTGCTCCGTCGGCAGCATTTTCAGGAACTCTTCCGTGGTTTCGTTTTCACATATACTTGCCGTAAACTCCCTGCCTCCTGCAGATATGGATATCTTTTTCATTTCAGCCTCCTCACTTTCACTTTTTTCTGTTTCCGATGCCTGTATATTTTCATCAACTATGCTTTTCCCTGTGTCCTTACCTCCGCCACATCCCGAAGCGGCAATGAGAATCATCACAGCAGTCAGCAGCGCTGCCGTCTTTTTCATGACGATATCCCCCTTCTTTTTCATTATGACATGCTCCTTTCGCAATTATGCATTATGCCCTTTGCATTATGACATCCCTTCATGTCATAAGTATATTAACGATGGGGAGCCTTTTCAAATACTTGTATTCTATCGCATGATATACCTTGGAGCTATGGTTAAGAATATATTAAAACGCCTTCGGTAAAATTGACAAGCCATACACCTGAATATATACTGATTCAGGTATATTAAATCTAATATCTAACTTCTCTGATGCAATAAAGGAAACGGTATATGAAGAACATTATACAGATAGATAATCTCAACAAAAGCTTCGGCAATGTAAAGGCAGTTCGTAACCTGAGCTTTCGCGTAAAGAAGGGGGAGCTGTTCGCTTTTCTCGGTATAAACGGTGCAGGAAAATCCACCACGATAAATATAATGTGCGGTCAGCTCTCAAAGGACAGCGGCTCCATAGTAATAGACGGCCATGATCTCGATGACGATACGGATTTCATAAAGAGAGAGGTGGGCGTGGTCTTTCAGTCCTCTGTTCTCGACAGCGCGCTTTCCGTCTACGATAATCTGCAAAGCCGCGCCGCCCTGTACGGCATCACGGGCTCTGCCTTTAAGGAAAGGATCGGCGAACTGGCTGAGCTTCTGGATTTCGGCGGACTGCTGAAGCGTCCTGTAGGCAAGCTGTCAGGCGGTCAGCGCAGACGAATAGATATTGCCAGAGCATTGTTCCACAGACCTAAGATCATCATACTGGACGAGCCTACCACAGGTCTCGATCCTCAGACGAGAAAGATGATATGGAATGTCATCTACGATCTCCGCAGAGATGAAAGCATGACTGTTTTTCTGACGACCCACTATATGGAGGAGGCTGCTGAAGCAGACTACGTTGTCATAATCGACAGCGGCAGTATATCTGCCGAGGGCACACCTCTTGAGCTGAAGAACACATATACAAAGGATCACATCACCCTTTACGGCGCTTCCGATGATGATGTGGCTTCCCTTGGCATCGAATATTCAAAACTCAAAGGCGCTCATCGCCTTTACGTTCCCGATACGGGAGCGGCCACGAAGCTCATAATGAAACACCCTGAGCTTTTCAGCGATTATGAGATAACCAAGGGAAAGATGGACGATGTTTTTCTTGCCGTCACCGGCAAGGTGTTGGAAGGAGGCGACGAGGAATAATGGTGTCATCAGTTCTCATAAAAAGAAATATCAAGCTGTTTTTCAAGGACAAGGGGATGTTTTTCACATCTCTGATTACGCCTGCCATACTGCTTCTGCTGTATGCGACATTTCTCGGAAATCTATATCAGGATAATTTCACGGCGCTGCTGACAGGTCCCGTGAAGCTTTCCGATGATATCGTCGACGGGCTGGTGGGCGGACAGCTCATATCCTCCATCCTGGCAGTTTCATGTGTAACCGTCGCATTCTGCTCCAACTTCCTGATGGTGCAGGACAAGGCAAACAATACTATAATGGATTTCAGGATAACTCCTGCCAGATCATCCATAATTTCCATGAGCTATTACATGGCGACGTTGATTTCCACGTTGATGATCTGCTTCGCAGCTACAGGAGTCTGCCTTCTCTATGTATATTTCGCAGGTTGGTATATGACCACGTCCGACGTGCTTTTCCTCTTTCTTGATGTGCTTATACTCGTGCTGTTTGGAACAGCTCTGTCGTCCATAATCAATTTCTTCCTGTCGACTCAGGGACAGATATCCGCTGTGGGAGCCATAATCAGTGCCGGCTACGGATTCATATGCGGCGCTTATATGCCCATATCCTCCTTCGGCGACGGTCTTCAGAAGGCGCTGGCCTTCCTGCCCGGCACCTACGGCACATCTCTGATACGAAATCACGCCCTCAACGGCGTGCTGACAGAGGTTCAGAATCAGGGAATTCCTGAGGAAGTGGTGGAGGAAATAAGAAGCTCTCTGGACTGCAATATCCAGCTTCTGGGCGACACTGTGGACATACCTCAGATGTACATCATCCTGGCCGCCACCACTGCCGTGCTGATAGGTGTGTATATCCTGCTTAACGCATTGAGGAATAAGGGGTGAGGCGCCTGATTGTTTCAGGCTACACTTCTATTTCCATCAATGCATTGTTCTCATTTATTATCCACTTTATGCTGCCTTCGTTTCTTTCTACGATGTTTTTTACAAGCATGTATTTATCGTTCCTGCGGATCAGGAAGGCTCTCAATTTTGATATGCCGAATTCAACTGAAACCTTTGTTGATATTCTGACATCCTTATGCTGCTCTTCTCCCCTCATGGAGAGGTTCTCTATGCCTATTACCGGTTCTTTGCTTTCATATTTTGCAGCTGCTTCAGATATATATTTGAAAACCTCGTATTTTTCCCTGTCCGATAGTCCTTCGCTTTTTATCTTTCGCCATTCCAGATGTTCTTCTATAGCGCTTCTTATATTATCACACTGCTGCAGCAAATGTGATTTATATTCTTCCGTATGCAGATCTGTCTCATCGTTTTTCAAGGACGAAAGAACTATAATGTGATTAGACATGTCATGCTTTATTTCCCTTATGCTTCTACTTATATCGGCAACCGTTTTATAATATTCGTCCTGCAGAGCCATTTCCATCATGAGTATTTTCTCATATCTCCTCCTGCTTCGTATCAGAAGAAAAATCATGGCAGCTATACATATTATGAGGATCAGGAGGAAAACAACATATGCTGTAACTGATTCAAGTCTCGAATTTTCGTATTTTTGATCGCCTCCGTATATCATTTCAGGATTCATGACATAGCTGATGATTTTAAATATGTAGGAGCCAAAGGC
The DNA here is from genome assembly GCA_958448635.1 of uncultured Bacillota bacterium. Lineage (GTDB taxonomy): Bacteria > Bacillota > Clostridia > Peptostreptococcales > Anaerovoracaceae > Lentihominibacter. Next base: position 23,928 of record CAUDEQ010000008.1, read on the forward strand.
AACGGCTAACACCAGAATGCATACTTTATCCGGTATTTTCTTAATAAGTGCATCCACTTTTCCGTTTATTACATACGTTATGATCATAATCAGAATTATCTGGACATAATTCTCCAGAAAAACAGGAAATTGGTATAACGAATCAACCTCATATATGGATATGGATATTTGCTCCGGCTCGAATATATACGGCACTATTTTTGATAAAATGAGTCCATATGTAAGCGTTGTCAATACGTCATAGTATAAAAACAGCTTGATGAAATTTCTGGGAAGGAACCCTTCTGCAAATGTTCCTATAACTGCTATGGTCACAAAAGTGTATATCATATGGCATATGTTATACACTAGTGCATTTATTTCATTTGGATTCTGCGAAAGAATTGTTCCTATATAATATTCAAGGCTGAGAAAAAACATCGTATATATAAAAATAATAATGAAACATTTTTTTCGTTTTTCATTTACTTTATACAGCTTCAAAATGACGAATTCCTGAAGAATCGTGTACATTAAAATGTATGCTAGGATAAATAAAAACACTGCTAAAATCTACTCCTTTTTTATACAAAAAAATTACTCTGAAATCATTATTTTTATTGTCTTTACCCTGTATAATATGTCATAATATGTTATACATTCAAACATGACTTCTACATTGCCTGAGGTGGAATTAAATGAAGATAGCAATATGTGATGATAACATAAATGTATCAAGAAATCTTTATGATCTTCTTTTGAAAATAGATGCTCTGCATATCAGCAAAATCGATATCTATACCGATGCTGAATCTTTGATTTTTAAAGTCGAAGAAAACACTTATGACATGATTTTTATGGATATACAGCTCAACAGCTGTTCCGGTATCGATGCTTCAAAGGAAATACTTGGCATTGCGCCGTATACTCACATTGTTTTTATGTCCGGCTACGATGATTACTATCTTGATGTCTATGAAGTGGATCACATTTATTTCCTGCGCAAACCTATAGACTTCGATAAGCTCTGTTCAGCTGTAAAAATTTCTCAGAACAAGAGATTGTATCGAAAGCGTAATTTTTTTACCATAAATGATAAGCATGGTATAGTACGTGTTCCAATGGAAAACATCATATTTTTCGAAAAGAACCTCCGCATCATAGAAATACACATGAATACTTCATATGAGTTTAAAAACGCTGTCTATGATGCAGAATTCAATGAATACAAATACAGCTTTTACGGCAAGCTCTCCGACATATTACCGGATCTGAGCGGTGCATTTCATCAGTGCCATAACAGCTTCATCATAAATTACAACTACGTTTCCGAAATAACGGGGAGCTCATTTATACTCAACAACAAACGCACCATACCTATAAGTAAAAAGTATTCGCAGAACATCAAGTGTTCATTCTTCGATTATGTGGATCTCTAACGGCCGCCGTCATGTATCATGCCTTTTTCATAGGCATGTATACTGATATTTCAAAGGTGTTCTTTTTACCGGCTATCTTTACTTCTCCATTGTATTTATCTGCCAGCATGCGGATTATGTTTATCCCATGTCCATGATTTTCCTTGTCTGTTTTTGTAGTTTTCAGTTCCTTATCTATGATATTTTTTTCGCTTATGGGATTGATTATTTTCAATATCCACAGATTCTTCCTGCACATGCTTTGAACTCTTATATTCTTTTCAATTTTATCGTCATCTACCTTGAGTAGTGCTTCAATGGCATTATCAATAGCGTTACCCATGATGCATACCGAGTCTATCTCCTTTATCTGATTCTTTGAAGGAATAAAACGTATTTCGTCCGTAAACTTTATCCCGCTATCAAGACATCTCTGCTTTTTTTCAAATATAAGAACCCCTAACGCTGTATCCGCACCGTTCACAGCGGATAACAATGTTTCACATTTTCTGATGCAGCCTTCTTCATCTGCAATACATACAGCTTCTATGCTCGTACTTATTTCATCTGTAAGGGCCAGAGCCTTTTCATATACTTTTACTGTGTTTTCCATGTATCTGTTCTGCTTCTGCCATTCATCGATAATGCGACGCATTTTTTTGTTATTATTGCCAATAACCCCTCTAAGAACGAGGAGCATCACAATGGAAACCAATATCAACACAAAAATAATAAATAAATATAATTCCAAATTATCCACCGTTGCTCTAAAACATATAAATTAGTTCTATAATTATACATATATATACAATTCATTTCAAGATATACATCTGTCATAATCTGCACATAATCGACAATCGGACATATCATATTTCACGCATATTCTCATATTTTTTCATAGCCCTCTAAAATTTTATATAACCGATTGTCTTTTGCTTCATTCAATGGTAGAATATAGAAGTTGACTTAAAACTTATACTAGGGAGACTTATTATGAAAAGAATCAAAACATTAAAAACCGTTTCTCTTTGCGAAAGCGCTAAGAACGGTGGCTGTGGCGAATGCCAGACTTCATGTCAGTCAGCCTGCAAGACCAGCTGCGGTGTTGCAAACCAGAAATGCGAAAACGAAAACAAATAGTCGTTTTGCACCATCTGAAGTAAATTTGCCGTCCTTACGGGCGGCAATATTTATGTCGATTTCATGGCATTCCCCATGCCATTACATACTCAGGGCAAATACGTGCCCTTTTATTTTGGAGGAAACATGCTGCATCAATATAAATTAAACAATTACAATATAGTTCTCGACACATGCTCAGGAGCCATACATTCAGTGGACGACGTCGCATATGATGTGATTGCCATGTATGCCGATATCATGGAAGACGGTCAACCACAGATGAGCCATCATCTACGAGATAAAATTGCCGATGCTATGATGGATAAATATCGCGGCAGGGCTGATGTCACCCATGATGAAATAAATGACTGCATAGATGATATCGAAGAGCTGATGGATCAGGGGCAGCTCTTCTCTTCAGACGATTTTGCCGATATGGCAGGAACCTTTAAGGAAAGAAGCGGAGACGTAGTTAAAGCGCTCTGCCTTCATGTTGCTCATACATGTAATCTCAATTGCTCATACTGCTTCGCCAGTCAGGGAAAATATCACGGAGACAGGGCGATAATGAGCTTCGAGGTCGGAAAGCAGGCGTTGGATTTTCTAATGGACAATTCCGGCTCTCGTACAAATCTTGAAGTGGATTTTTTCGGCGGAGAGCCTCTGATGAACTGGCAGGTCGTAAAGGATCTGGTCGCATACGCACGTTCCGTTGAAAAAAAACGCGGAAAGAATTTTCGCTTTACCCTCACCACAAACGGCATGCTTATAGACGATGATGTTATAGACTTTGCCAACCGTGAAATGAGCAATGTGGTGCTGAGTCTTGACGGAAGAAAGGAAATACATGACCGTCTCAGAGTTGATTATGCAGGAAACGGAAGCTACGATGAAATCGTTCCCAAATTTCAGAAGCTGGTCGCCTCCCGCGGCAATCGCGACTATTATATGCGCGGCACTTTTACCCACGCCAATCCCGACTTTACCAAGGACGTATTTCATATGGCTGATCTTGGCTTTACTGAGCTGAGCATGGAGCCTGTTGTCGCCGCTCCCGACGATCCTGCCGCTCTGACAGATGAAGATGTGCGTATCGTAAAGGAGCAGTACGAGCTTCTTTCCCGGGAAATGCTCAGGAGAAAACAGGAGGGTCATCCCATCACATTTTACCACTACATGCTGGATCTGACGGGAGGTCCTTGTATATATAAGCGCATTTCCGGCTGCGGCTCAGGCACCGAGTATATGGCCGTCACACCATGGGGAGATCTCTATCCATGTCATCAGTTTGTAGGCTATGAAAGCTACAGGCTTGGAAATGTCCGGGACGGTGTTACAAATGTTGCGCTTCGCAATGAGTTTCGCTCCTGCAATGCCTACTCCCGTGATGAATGCCGTAAGTGCTGGGCTAAATTCTACTGCTCCGGAGGCTGCGCTGCCAACGCCTATCATGCTTCCGGCTCCATAAAAGGTGTATACGAGCAAGGCTGTGAGCTTTTCAAGAAGCGTATAGAGTGCGCCATAATGATGAAAATAGCCGAGGAGAATCTGCTTTGATTCATATAAAAAGAGCTGCAGATGCAGCTCTTTTGAGAGCGTTTCAAGTTTTGTGGAAACTAAAAAAACTGATATAAGATATGTCATTAGTTACTTTGGGCAGAGCCAATTTTTTGAGGTTCTGCCCTTGCTTGTATTATAATGCAGTTTCCAGACATGTCAAGCAGGGCTGGCTAATCCAGCCCTCTCAGACGGGAAGCTGCTTATAATCCGGATAGTCTTTCTTCAAAGAAAATCTCCAGTTGCGAATGAATCTGCCCCCAATCCTGCCGGTGGCCTGTCCATTTTTTCGTGATATCCATCATGGCTAAATACAGCATTTTTAAGAGACTCTCATCAGAAGGAAACACTGTCTTGGATTTTGTGACCTTTCGGAGCTGGCGGTTAAATCCCTCAATTGCATTGGTGGTATAGATCAGACGGCGGACCGCTTCCGGGTACTTAAAATAAGTCGAAAGATTCGCCCGGTTATCTTTCCGGGATTTCGCTATTTTCGGGTATTTTCCGCTCCATTTGTCATCAAAGCTGTCCAGCTCTGCTAATGCGATTTCTTCTGTTGGAGCTGCATATACACGTTTCAGATCAGCCATCAGGGGCTTGATCTCCTTATAGGAAACGAACTTCGTGGTATTCCGAATCTGATGAATGATACATTGCTGGATTTCTGTCTGGGGAAATACCGCCTCAATTGCCTGAGGAAATCCTGTCAGCCCATCCACACATGCAATCAGGATATCTTCTACTCCGCGGTTCCTTAGCCCGTTCAAAATAGAAAGCCAGAATTTCGCGCTTTCATTTTGTCCAACATACATGCCAAGCACGTCTTTATGTCCTTCCATGTCAATCCCAATGGCGATATAAACTGCACGTTTTACAATCCGTACTCCATGGTGCATTATTATACTCTGAAATTTAATTAAAACATGACGTTTTGCCGATGGTATCTATTTTACGGCGATCACCTCTGCCTCACATAACGCCCCCTTGGGAAGCTCCTTTACCGCTACGCATGATCTTGCCGGTTTTTCCGTAAAATACTCCTCATATACCTGGTTGAAGGCTGCGAAGTCGGACATGTCGGCAAGAAAACATAGTGTCTTCACCACATTATCCATGGAAGTGCCTGCCTCTGTCAGCACTGCCCGGAGATTTTTGAACACCTGATGAGCCTGCGCCTTTATATCTCCCTCCACCAGCTCTCCTGTGGCAGGATCGAGAGGTATCTGTCCCGACGTATATACCATGCCGCTTACTTCTATTGCCTGTGAATAAGGCCCTACTGCTGCAGGCGCCTTATCAGTATGGATCCTGTTTATCATCATGCTTGCTCCTCCTTTAAAATCAATTTCACATAACATCTATAAAACCGCCGCCTAAGACCAGATCACCGTCATAAAATACTATGGACTGACCCGGCGTAGCTGCCCTTTGAGGCTCATCGAAAATCGTCTTCAACCTGCCGTCCTGCATAAGCTCCAGTCTTGCCTTTGCAGGCTTTGCCGCATATCGGATCTTAGCCGTAATATCATTGAAGCCAATGAGACCCTGTCCTTGACACTGGCTGAGCAGCTTTCCCTGAAGGATGTTGCCTGAGGAAACCACCTCTCTGTGAAAAAGCTCCCGGTTGCCTCCCAGCACCACCTGATTTTTTTCACGATCTATCGCTGTTACAAAGGCCGGCTTTCCGAGCGCTATCCCCAGACCCTTTCTCTGCCCTATGGTGTAGTCCAGTATTCCTCGGTGTCTGCCCAGTACATTTCCATCGGCATCTACGAAATCTCCTTCCGGCGCAGTCACTCCACGTCTTCTGAGAAATTCCTTATAGCTGTCGCCCTCTTCTATAAAGCATATCTCCTGGCTGTCCTTTGCCTCGGAGTTTACCATGGCTTTTTCTCTGGCGATCTGTCTGACGTTTTCCTTGTCCTCCATATGATTCAGAGGCATCAGCAGCCTTGAGATGGCCTCCTGCCCCAGTCGGTAAAGCATATATGACTGGTCCTTCTTTTCATTGGCAGCCTTCTTTATATACCAAAGCTCAGCCTCCTCATCGTAATACGTATCTGCATAATGTCCCGTAGCTATGTAGTAGGCTCCTATCTGATCTGCCGCCTCCAAAAGCGCCGCAAACTTGACTGATGGATTGCAAACCACACATGGGTTAGGCGTCCTGCCGCATGCATATTCTCTGCAGAAATCGCTTATCACTTTTTTTTCAAAATCATCGGCTGCATTTTTATAGATGAACTCTATACCAAGCTGTTCAGCTGCACGGCAGGCACGTTCCCTCGCTGAGACAGCATCGCTGCCGGACTGTGGCTGACTGCCCTCCGGATGTATGTCAAAATACAGCCCCGTAACCTCATATCCTTTTTCCTGTAATAACAAAGCGGCGGCCGTGCTGTCCACACCGCCGCTAAGTCCGAGAATAACTTTATTATTCTTCTTCGATTTCGTCATGATGATGATCCTCCTCGGCATTTGGATCAAAGCCCTCCAGGCCTGCATATGTCTTGCCGTACTTAGTTGCATAATCGTATATCGCAGACTTTATGGCATGCTCTGCCAGAACCGAACAGTGGACCTTTGCAGGAGGCAGACCTCCCAGCTCCTCAACGATCTTTTTATTGGAAAGATCCAAAGCTTCCTCTACGCCCATTCCTATTATCATATCCGTAGCCATGCTGGATGAGGCTATTGCACTGCCGCATCCGAAGGTCTTGAACTTGGCATCGGTTATCTTTTCGTTATCGTCTACCTTTATGGTTATCTGCATCATATCGCCGCATACAGGGCTTCCGTAAGTACCCTTGCCATCGGGGTTGTCTATTTCTCCTACGTTATGTGGATTCATAAAGTGTTCCATTACTGTTTCATTATATAAAGCCATAATTACCATCCTTCCTTCCCTGTTACAGGGGACATTTCTCTAAGTCTTGCTACGATGGCCGCCAAAACTTCAACGACCTTATCTATATCCTCATCAGTTGTAAAATCACCTACGGTAAATCTGATGGTTCCGTTCATCTTCGTTACAGGCACTCCCAAAGCATCCAATACATGGGACGGCGCCAGTGAATTAGATGAGCATGCCGATCCTGTTGATACGCATATGCCGTTGGCATCCAGCATCAGCAGTATTGCTTCTCCCTCAATGTAGTCGAAGGAGACGTTGAGATTTCCGGGGTGTCTCTTGTCCTTGGAGCCATTGAGCTGAACATCAGGAACAGCTTCGCTGATCTTCGCCCAGAGCCTATCTCTCAGCAATGTGCAGTGAGATATATGGCTGTCAAGATTCTCCATTGCCAACTGAGCAGCCTTGCCGAAGCCTACAATTCCCGCCATGTTCTCTGTTCCTGCACGCTTCTTCGCTTCCTGAGCGCCGCCGTGCATATAGCTGCTTATCCTGGAGCCCCTCTTGATATAAAGGGCGCCCACTCCCTTCGGCCCGTAGATTTTATGTGCTGACATACTCATAAAGTCAACACCCAGCTCCTTAACGTCTATAGGTACGTTTCCCAGCGCCTGAACGGCATCCGTGTGGAAAAGTATGTTGTGCGCCTTTGCAACAGCAGCCAGCTCCTTGATGGGTTCCACAGTTCCCACCTCGTTGTTCACCATCATGATGCTTACCAGAATAGTAGTATCCTTTATGGCAGCCTCAAGAGCCTCCGGAGATACGAATCCCTCCTCATCGACATCGAGATAAGTCACTTCAAAGCCATGTTTTTCCAGATACTGACAAGTGTGCAGCACGGCGTGATGCTCTATACTGCTGGTTATAATGTGGTTTCCCTTTTCCTTAAGGGCATCGGCCACGCCCTCCAGAACCCAGTTGTCGGCTTCCGTGCCGCAGGATGTAAATCGAATCTCCGCAGGCTGTGCGTTGATAAGCTCTGCTACCCTGCTTCTGGCCGTTTCCAGTCCGGATTTAGCCTCAAGACCTACCGAATAAAGACTGGACGGATTGCCGTAAAATTCTGTATAGTACGGAATCATTTCCCTAACTACTTCTTCTTTTACAGGAGTCGTTGCCGAATAATCAAGATAAATCTGCTTCATGATATTTCTCCTCTTTTATGTTAATTTATGTATAATCTGATTTGATGTTTTTATATTACACCATTTTAGTGAAGATTGCAATATTTTTATTTGACTATTTCAAAAGTGACCAGCTTCAGTCCTTTTCCCGTATCCTCGGCACCTATGTTATAGCTCACCTTTTTCGTATATATGCCGTCATATCCTAAGCATGTCCAAAGTACATCACAGCTGAATATCATCAGGTCAGCTACGTGCCCCTTCATTTGCATGTTTTCTGTTTTCATTGATAATACCCTGTCATAATCGCTGCATGCGTATTCCCGTATACTGTTTATGTCTCTCGTATACAGACTGCCGTCTTCTATCTGCATGAGCTTGCTGCTTCCTTCATCAAATGAGATATCCCCTGAAAGTACCTTTTCCATTATTACAGTTCTTTTTTCCATCAGCTGCTCCACCTCTTTTTCCTCCGGTGCATTCGAAGCACCTAAAAGAGAGCTTGCAACTACACATATCAACGATGATATGCATATCAACCTCAGATGTTCTTTTTTCATTTAACTTCCCCCTGAATTCCCCTTTTACACTATACATATCAAAACCGTAATCGACGAATTTAATATGATAATCTTCTTTGTCCTTTGTCGATATACTATTCAGATACGCTTTTTCTAAAGCCATATGCCGAAAAATCTCTTCATTACACATATTGTATTATAATAAAGGCGAGAAACCTTGTGTTTCCCGCCGTCGACTTGTCTCTAATTTTGTCTGCTTTTCTCTTCGTCTGTCTGCGCTTGCTGATTTTCAGGAAGGTCCTCAACGAACTTTATGCGCTCCAGCTGACCTTTGAAGTTTTCCCTGAACTTTTCTATATATTCTTTACGCAGAAGCTGCTGCTCCTTTTTTTCTTCCTCAGTAAGACCTTCCTTTTTACTTTTGGCAGCCAGCTCGTTTATCCTATCTATTTTTTGCTTTTCCAGCATTGTTCCCCTCCGTATAACGCATCAAATTTTGTTTTTAATTTAATTAATCATACATAATAGCTATTGTTATGTCAAGGCGTTGGGTGTATAATCGTCATGCATGAAAGGAGTGAAAATGTGAATAATAAAGATCAGCTGCACACGGAAAAGAGGATCTTGAGACTATCATTGGCAGGGAGCTTGATCTTTCTTCTTATTGAATTCATAGCGGTGATAATTACGCGCTCTCAGGCGGTCCTGATCGACTGTGTATACGACTCTGCGGACCTTCTGATGCTGATGCCCTTTATCATACTGCTTCCAAAGCTGTATAAGCCCATAACAGAAAAATGGCCCTATGGTTTTTTACAGATAGAGCCTCTTTTTGTTATATTAAGATGTTGCGTTCTTCTCTGTCTTGACGCCTTCTTCATCTACGATAGTGTCATAATGATAATGGAAGGCGGACATACAGTAGACGCTTCTGCCGTTGCATCATTTGAATTTGTAATGGCTCTGGCATGTATCCTGATATATCTCATTCTGATGAGACTTTGCAAGGATATAATTACTCCTACGATAGAATCCGAGCTATATGTATGGAAGGTGGATGCATACAGCACTGCCGGCGTAGGAATGGCATTTCTGATGCAGATCATCCTTCAGCACACACCGCTGGGTTGGATAGCACCGTATGTAGACCCCGGTATAGCTATAATTCTGGCCGTAGTCCTTCTGCCTGAGCCTATTATCATGATAAGAGATTCCCTTAAAAGCCTTATACTCGTATCTCCTGAACCGGAAGTGAGCGAGCATATAAGAACCGTCGCTGAAGAGGAGTTATCCAAGTACGGTATCAAAGTAGGCTTTCTCGATATCGTCAGAACAGGCCGAAGAACATGGGCCGATGTTAATATAATAATCGAGGAGGAAATGCTGAATCTACGTGTACTTAAGACTGCACAGGACGATATCGTCTCACGGCTGCATGAGAGCTATGAGGATATCATCGTAGAGCTTATTCCTGATCTCAAGGATATCAAGCCCCTTTAATGGTCTGAAGTAACGTGGCTGCCGGTTATGGAAAAGATTACCCACTCGGCTATGTTTTCCGCATGGTCGCAGATCCTTTCCAGATACTTGGCAATCATCAGCATATCTATGAAAATTTCGCCGCTATCCTTATTTTCGGATATGGCGTTGATGAGATCCATCTTCACCTTATCGAACATATCATCCGATATGTCATCCATATCTATAACAGATCTGGCCATGTCCAGATCTTTTTTTACAAAGGAGGTGACGCTGTCGTTCACCATCTTTATGGCAGTATCGGTCATAACATTTATATGCTCCCTGCAGAATCCTCTGCTGGCGTCGTTTATATATGCAGTAAGCTCTGCGATATCAAATGCCTGATCACCGATTCTTTCCATGTCAGATATCATCTTAAGTGCAGAAGAGATGAGTCTCAGGTCTCTTGCCACGGGCTGCTGCTGGAGCAGAAGCTTGAGGCAGAGGCTTTCTATCTCACGCTCCATATCGTCTATAACATTGTCAGCCTCGTATGTCATCTTTCTCATGTTTTCATCGTCTTCGTTGATGGCCTTCGATGCATATTCAATGGCTTCGCCGCATAAGCTTCCCATCTCAATAAGCATATCATTCAGTTGTTCAAGCTGCTCGTCGAATCTTGCTCGCATTAACCAAACCTCCCTGTAATGTAATCCTCTGTTCTCTTATCCTCAGGTACGGAGAACAGCTTCTCGGTTTTGTTGAATTCCACCATTTCGCCCAGCAGGAAAAATGCCGTCTTATCGGATATTCTCGCTGCCTGCTGCATATTATGTGTTACTATAATTATAGTATATTGCTTCTTAAGCTCTATTGCAAGGTCTTCTATTTTAGACGTGGAAATAGGGTCCAGCGCAGACGTAGGTTCGTCCATGAGTATTACCTCTGGCTCAACCGCCAACGCTCTTGCTATGCAAAGTCTCTGCTGCTGTCCGCCGGAAAGCCCCATGGCGCTTTTCTTCAGCCTGTCCTTCACCTCATCCCATATGGCTACATCCTTGAGACTCTTTTCCACTATCTCATCCAGCTTTGCCTTTGAACGGATACCGTGGGTTCTCGGACCGTATGCGATATTATCGTATATGCTCATAGGGAAAGGATTTGGCTTCTGGAATACCATTCCCACTCTTTTTCTAAGATTGTTTACATCTATTTTACCGTATATGTCTTCACCGTCCAGCATTACGGTACCATCTATCCTGCAGCCGTCAACCAGGTCGTTCATCCTGTTGAGAGTCTTCAGCAAAGTTGATTTACCGCAGCCTGAAGGTCCGATGAAGGCAGTTATTTCTTTTTCCTTTATGCTGATATTTATATCCTTAAGCGCTTTGAAATCGCCGTAATATAAATCCAGATTCTTTATCTCATACTTATACATACATTACCTCGTAACTAATTTTTTAGCAATCATGCCTGAAAGCCAGTTGATGATTATTACCAGCAATAACAGTATTACAGCTGTCGCATATGCTTCATCGGTATAAAGCCCCTCGCTGAGCAGCGCGTACATATGTACCGACAAGGTTCTTGCTGAATCGAATATGCTTCCCGGTACCTGTGCAACTGTACCTGCGGTAAATATCAGTGCGGCACTCTCCCCCACTATTCTTCCTATTGCAAGAATTACTCCTGCCAGGATTCCCGGAACAGCGCTGGGAAGTATCAGTCTGAAAACGGTGTAGAGCTTTCCTGCTCCAAGACCGAAGCTTCCTTCTCTGTATGAATCCGGCACCGAGATCAACGCCTCCTCAGTTGTTCTTATTATCAGCGGAAGTATCATTATTGCCAGAGTTACGGCACCTGCTATGAGGGAGTAACTCCACCCCAAGGTTATAACGAACAGTATATATCCAAAGAGTCCGTACACTATGGACGGAATTCCCTGGAGCGTTTCTGTCGTTGTCCTTATTACCTTTACCAGCCTGCTTCCGCGCTTGGCATATTCAACAAGATATATCGCCGAAAACACTCCTATCGGCACTGCCATCACCAACGACATGGCCGTCATGTATATGGTGCTTATGATGGCCGGCATCATCGACATGTTAGAGGTATTGAATTTCCATGCAAACATCTCAGGTTTTATATGGGTAATACCGTTTACGAGAATATATATTATCAGTGAAAAGAGGACTCCCACGGTTATAACTGCAGAAAGGATAACCAGTATCATCACTGCCAGAGAGCCGGGTCTTTTCTTGTATTCTATCCATGATCCTGTCATCTTCATTATGCACTCCTCCTTTTCAGTACGCTAAAGGATAAGTTTATTATAAGAATGAAAACAAACAGAACTACTGCTGTTGCCACCAGCGAATCCCTGTGGAGGCCGGAAGCGTACCCCATTTCAAGTACTATATTTGCCGTAAGCGTTCTCACTCCCGATGTAATGCTTTCAGGAAGGATCGCCTGATTACCGCAAACCATAACAACCGCCATGGTTTCGCCTATAGCTCTTCCTATACCCAGAATAACGCCTGCCAGTATTCCCATCTTGGCAGCAGGAAGAACTGTTCTGAAAATACCCCTTTCTCTCGTTGCTCCAAGAGCAACAGCTCCTTCGTAATACTGTTCGGGAACTGCTCTTATGTTTGACTCAGATACGCTTATTATAGTAGGCAGTATCATGATTCCAAGCAGCAATGATGCTGTGAGGAGGCTTTTTCCCGAACCTCCTATGTTTTCCTGTACGAAAGGAACGATTACCATCAGTCCGAAAAAGCCGTATACTATCGATGGTATTCCGGCCAGCAGATCCACGGCAGGCTTCAGTATTTTGTAAAGATTATCCGGACAATACCTTGCCATGAACACTGCACATAAAATCCCTATAGGTACGCCGACAATCACGGCGCCTGCCGTGACGTATACACTTGCCACTATCATAGGGAATATGCCGTATAAACCCTGTCCCGGTTTCCATGACATACCTAGAAGGAAATCGGTAAAACCGATTTCCTTTATAGCAGGTACACCACTTACGAACAGGAATATGCATATTAGTATCACCGCGATTATCGATACGCACGCCGCTGCCAGAAACACGGCCTTCATTATTCTTTCACTGTAGTTGACCATATGTGTTACCTGTTCTTCCCTGATGTTACTGGAGTTCTGACCAGCTAGTGATCTCTCCGATGAAGATCTTCATGATCTGTTCCATTGTGATGTCTTCAACAGCGTTTTCGTTGTTTACGATTACAGCTATACCGTCGAGAGCGATTTCGATGCTTTCAAGACCCTGGCTTGCTTCATCATCTTCAAGAGCTCTTGATGCCATACCGATGTCACAAACGCCTTCGATAGTGCTCTGGATTCCTGCGCCTGAACCAGTCTGCTGGATTTCGATAACTGCGCCTTCGTTGAGCTTCTTGTACTCATCTGCCAGTACTTCCATTACAGGTGCTACTGAAGTTGAACCTGCAAGTGTGATGTTTCCTGAAAGTCCCTTTGCTTCATATGGTTCTGCTGCATCGTTTACTGAGATGTATCCTTCTTCTTCGATAATCTTCTGTCCTTCAGCACTCATGATGAAGTCGAGGAAGTCCTGTGGAAGCTCATCAAGCTCGCCCTTTGTTACTACGTTGAAAGGTCTCTGAAGAGCATAATCTCCGCTCTTTACGTTATCAACCGTAGCTTCTGCTCCGTCAATCTTTACTGCTTTAACTTCATCGCTCAGGGAGCCCAGTGAGATGTATCCTATAGCAGCATCATTGCCTACTACCGACTGGATTACTACTGATGTGCTGTTTGATATCTCAGCTGTTTCCACTGTTCTGTCAACATCATCTTCCATAACGCCTGTCAGTTCAACAAAGGCATCTCTTGTTCCTGAACCTTCTTCTCTGGAGATAACAGTTATATCCTTAGCTTCTCCTTCGCTGTCGCCGCCACCGCCGCAGCCTGCGAGGCCGAAGGCCATCAGCGCAGCCAGACTTAATGTTACAATTTTAGTGATCTTACTCTTTTTCATTTTTTCCTCCTTTTGAAAACATCTTATTCATGTCTTCTCACTATTTTTTATTTTTCTCTCTTTTACGTTTTGTATTATAAAATCACAATGTTAATTCCAAAATCCTTTTATCATTAAGTTTATGTAAAAAAAGACGCGAAATTCGCGTCTTTTTTTATGATTATGTTATTTTTCGGGTTCATATTCGAAAGCAGGCATCGGCTGAAGCTTGAAAAGATTTGCTTTATGCTTTTTATCGATGCTTTCCTTTATCGCTTCATCCTCACATATTCCTTCCCTTATATATCTGTCCAGCACCTCATATGTAAAGCCCAGGTTTTCCTCGTCCGTATATCCGCACAATCCGTCAATAGGCACCTTGTCCACAAACATCGAAGGAAGTCCGCATGCCCTGCCCACAGCCTTTACCTCCTGGACCGTAAGGTGAGACAGAGGGCTGAAATCGCCTGCCTGGTCTCCGTATTTCGTCGCATAGCCTACCCAATCCTCCGACAAGTTGCATGTATTGGCTACTCTGCCGTTTACAGTCTGGGAAACTGCATACAGCGCAGACATCCTCAGTCTAGGCGGCAGATTCACCTTAGCCTGTCCCTCAAATGAGTCGAAGACCTTCAGCAGCTCTCCCACCATACCGTCGTATGCATCCTTGATATTGATGGTGACGCTTTCTATCCCCAGATGCTCAACCAGCTTGCGGGAAACATCTATATCAAACTGCTCTCCATTGGGCATCAGCACACCGAAAACTCTGTCTCTGCCCAGCGCCTCCACACACAGCGCAGCAGTCACCGAGCTGTCCTTTCCTCCCGAAAGTCCGATCACCGCCTTGCAGCCCTTACCGTTTTCTCCAAACCAGTCCTGTATCCATTTTACGATATCGTTTTTTACTTTTTCGGCGTTAAACATTTCTACCTCCTTTTAAAATACCATCTGCACCAGCGCCATATATATCACTGTTCCGATAAAAATGCTGAGCAGAGAATTGTGCCTCCACTTATGCAGCAGCACTACTATTACTATACATATAGCCTCAGGAATACCGTGGCTTCCTGAAAATAACGAAACATCCTTGAGACAATATATTACCAGCATTCCCATTATGGCATACGGCAATGTATTGCTGAGATACGTTACTATCTCCGGCGTCTTCTTCCCGGCCGGAAAAAGTGCAAAGGGAAGATACCTAAGGGCGAATGTGACCACAGCCATTATTGCCACCATAAGAGCGGCATGGACATCGATCATTTGACATCACCGCCCTTCGCATTGTCAGAGCCAAACCGCCGCATCACCAGAAGAGCCATGGATATGCATATCATCGATGGAATTAAAAAGCTCTCCGATCCGAAAACAAGAAGGCATGCTACAGTACATAATATACCGATCAGCGCAGGAATGTGGTTTTCTGCATTTTCCCACTGCTCGGTAAATATTATCACAAAAAGCGATGTCATTGCAAATTCTATTCCCGTGCTGTCAAAGCTCACAGCTGCTCCCAGAAGACCTCCTGCAGCGCTTCCCGCTATCCAGTAGCACTGGTTCATCAGCGAAAGGCAAAGGTAATATTTATTTCTGTCAACATCCTCAGGGATAAGCTCCCTTGAGCATACCAGCGAATATGTCTCGTCTGTCAGCGTAAACGCCAGCAGCGGCTTGAGCTTTCCCGTATCCTTATAGCCTTCCAGCATCGATATGCCGTAAAACAGATGTCTGGCGTTGACCATCACCGTCATAAGCGCTGTGGCTATAAGCGTGGCTCCTCCGCTGAGAAGATCCACGGCAACGTACTGCATTGAGCCTGCATATATGGTAAGGCTCATGACTATAGCCCATACGAAGCCGTACCCGCTGTTTTCCAACAGAACGCCGAAGCCGAAGCCGAGACATAGATATCCTGCCATCACCGGCAGGCTGTTGAAAAAGGCTTTCTTTATCGTTGTTTTGAATATCCCGTTGTGATAATATGTTTTCATGATGAATTATAAAAAGCTGCAGATACCCGGACTATACAGGATACCCGGCTGTGATTACGAAAAAATAATAAAAATTTATATGGATGCTTTCAGAAGCTACCCCAAGCTGATGTCATCATTTCCAGATGAGGAAGCTCGTATTGCCGCACTGGAAGCGACCTTAAGGTTTTACGTGATGTACGACCTCAGATACGGTGCCGCCTTCAGCTTGGATGAAAGCATCTGCGAAGCATGTATAATAGTACATTCGGATAATATGAAGTACTCCGTGCCGAAGCATCTTCTCTCAGGGAGCTATGGCAGAGGCTACCGCACTGCCATGAAGAAGCTCACCAGGCAGGAGCGCAAAAAACGCATTCAGCTGTTCGATGAGCTTGATCGTCTGGAAGCCGATGTGAAAATACCGACACCGCATATATATGTAGATTTTCTCGGTGTTGCAGGCAGCTACCAGCATCAAGGTCGCGGTCGAAGGCTGATGAGCCTTATATGCGCATATGCTGACGAGGTTAAGCTTCCTGTTATGCTTTTCACCAACACGGATGAAGACGTGACATTTTACCAAAGCCTGGGCTTTGATATAATAGAGATCACATCCTCTGAAAAATTTGGTTTCACCAACACCTATATGCTTTATACCCCGTATAATCTCTGAAAAAATCGCCCCTTTATCAGGGGCTGTTTTATTGTTAAACAGCTTTAAGGAATGCCTTTATCAAGGCCCTTGAGTTTATCATAAATGCGTCCTTAGGCTGTATTTCCTCCAGCTCCTGAAGCCAGTACCTGTCCACGTATCTGTCCAGCATCGCCTCTTCATCAAGACCTTCATCTTTCATTTGGCGTATGAATTTCATTTTAGCCTCCGTCTCGTTTTTCAGCATTTCCCAGTATTTTTCGTTGAAATCCACAGGAAGCATTCCGAAGTGCGGCAGGCATATATAGTCGGGAGCATAAGCCATGCATTTTTCCCGTGATTTTATGGCATCGCTGCAGTCCTTTAGGAACGGAGTATGTACGTAATTTTTGCCTTCCAGAAGTCCTGTGCTTTCACTTGCAAAGAGAAGCCTCGGCGGCTCGAATATATAGCTCATGGAACAGTCGGTATGGCCCTTCGTCTCCATGGCTGTAACAGACATATCTCCCAGGGAGATCTTATCTCCATCCTTCAGCACCTTATCCACCGCAATACCGTCAACAAGGATTTCTTCATCACTGTCCGGCATGAACAGAGCTCTTGCGGATGTACCCAGCTCCTTCATCAGCTTTCTGGCGTTGGTTTTTTGAAAGATTTGCGCGGCCTTTTCGCTGCCGCATACGACAGCATCGGGAAAAGCCTTTTTTATATATGGAAGAGCTCCCATATGATCGTAATGAGAATGGCTCAATATGATATAGTCCAGACTGTTGCGTTTCTTTTCCGACAGCTTCTCCTTGATGTTTTCCACCGTATAATTGCCGCAATATGCCATACCGCAGTCATAAAGCAGCGTTTTTTCACTTCCGAAAACCAGAATGGCCTCGCCTCCGTTGCCCGATGTCACTCTATGTGCATCTATCGGAAAGCTGAACCTGTCGAACTCCTCTCCGAAGACATCGAACAGCACAGCGTCATTGATTTCAGGCATATTTTTTCCTCCCTTGCCTCTGTTTTCTCTCGCC
The DNA here is from genome assembly GCA_958448635.1 of uncultured Bacillota bacterium. Lineage (GTDB taxonomy): Bacteria > Bacillota > Clostridia > Peptostreptococcales > Anaerovoracaceae > Lentihominibacter. The sequence continues at coordinate 41,689 of CAUDEQ010000008.1, forward strand.
TCCCCCATGGTGAAGAAGATCAGCCCTATCCATACTATTACAAATGCAATGAACTGCACCATATCGAAAGGCTCCTTAAGAAGGAATATTCCTATCAGCAGAGATATGGACGGCGAAATGTATTCTATTATTCCCAGCGTGACCAGCGGCACCTTGCCTGCCGCCTCTGCAAAGAATGCCAAAGCCACCGCAGTAAGCGGTCCGCACAGCATGAGAAGTCCGTACTGGTAAGGCTCTCCTGCACCAAGCGCACCCTGACCTGTCACCTCAAGATATATTATCACACCCAGTGCCGGCAGCATGATGTACATGGTCTCGTAAAACAGAGACAGCACCGACGGAAGATTGTAGCTTTTCTTTATCGCTGCGTATGTAGCAAAGGTCAGCGCCAGACTGAGAGCGATCAGCGGCACCTCCATAAAATGCACCAGCAGGACGACTACTCCCGCCATGGCCAGTACAAGAGCCGTGAGCTTATAGGCTGTGAGCTTTTCCTTGAAAAAAATTATACCGAATATGCTGACCATCAACGGCTCGATGTAATATCCTACGCATGTCTGAATTACCTGATCCGCATTTACCGCCCAGATATATATGCTCCAGTTGGCAGTTATCAGCAGCCCTGCCAGAAAGTATTTAAGCTTTGCCCCCTTTGGCTTCAGATGCTTCTTTATCTCGTCCATGCCGTAAAGCTTCAGGGATGCCAGGAAGCACACCAGCCCCACCAGAAATATCCTGTAAAATATTATAACGGAGGATTCAATAGGTCTCAGCGACTGCCAATATATCGGCAGTACTCCCCAAAGTACAGAGCATGCTATCGCATATATCAAGCCCTTTTTATAGCTGCTGTTCATCATCAAACACCTCATCCTCAGGCGAAAATATTATAGTTCCGTCATTATCGTTTTCCGCTTCCATCAGCTCTGAAAAGGACATGGTATAGCTATCCGGCTGATAATCCAGCGAGTTTTCAAAGTCATAGCTGTATTTTTCTCCGCCAAGCTTTTCCATCCTTGAAGCGGTGATCGCATCCCTTACATTGGTATAAAGGGCGGCTCCGCCATTTTCAGGCTGAAGCTCCACCTCGGATTCATGGGAGTACCACGTCTGAAATCTGTAGAACTCATCGGTGAATCTCCTCATATCGAAGTCATCCTCCGCATGGGATATCATCCCTATCAGGCTCAGCTTTATCTGGTGCAGCAGAGAAAATATCTCTCCTGAGTTTTCCGGAAGTCCATCAAGCACATCCTCGAAGTAATCCTGCAGCAGCTCCTCTATCATGGTGTTGTCTGCACCGTCAAAGAGCATGTACATGGCTTCCTGATCGATATATTCCTCGCTCTCGATGAGATCGGCCATGGCTTCAAAGTATTCGAACTGTCCTGCTTCCTCAAGATCCAGATATTCAAGCAATTCATAGTAATCCATTTATTTTTCCTTTCCCTGCTCAAGATCGAAGTTCATGAACCTGACCTTGGCCTCTCCGCTTTCGTTTTCAAATATGTGATCTATCATGTTTATAAAGTTCTCAGACAAATCGCTGGCATAAAACACATTTTTATGCTCAGGCTTTTTCGCCAGCATGTCATTTTGCCTCAGTACCCTTTCTATATCCTTAGTAATGATGCTGGACGGATTGATGATGTTGATATGGGGATACAGCTTCTCGATGTTCTTCTTGATGAGAGGATAGTGGGTGCATCCCAGAATGACGGTGTCCAGCCTGTTGCTGCATACGAAGTCATCCATATAGTACTTTATGGTAAGATCCATGATTTCGTTGTCGATGATGCCCTCCTCGATGAGAGGTACGAAGGCAGGACACGGCGCCTCGAATATATTGAGGCTGCTGTTGTATCTGCGTATACATTTTTCATATGCCTTACTGGCTATGGTGACCTTTGTTCCTATTATACCTATGCTGTTATCTAGGCTGCAGCTTTCAGCCACCTGCTGGGCTGCAGGCTCTATGATGCCAAGAATAGGTATCCCCGGAAATTTCTCGCGAAGGACATCGAGACACGTTGCACTCACCGTATTGCAGGCTATAACTATCATTTTAACGTCGTTTGCCACCAGAAAATCAGCTATCTCCAGAGAAAAGCTCTTTATTGTTCCGGTGGCCTTGGAGCCGTATGGAGTCCTGGCAGTATCGCCGAAATATATTATCCTTTCATCCGGAAGCTTTTTCATCAGATACGGTATGCAGGTAAGTCCTCCCAGCCCTGAATCAAAAAAACCTATAGGTCTGTTATCCATTAAGATTATAATCCTTTCACATTTATGTTATAATATTAAAATACAGCCAATCATACATCCTATGAAAATCTCCATGGCGATGGGCGCTGCAGTAAAAAAGATGACTTAATATGTGTGAAACAAGCTTGATTTCAACAAAGTCTCATACTGAAAAAGAATCGGCTGAGCCGACTTTATACTATTATACATTAACTAAAACTCAAAGTAAATTATCCGGAGGTAAATTATGAGTTCCAAGGAATTAAAGACAAGAGATCAAATCGATAAAAAATACAAGTGGAATATTGAGGCAATGATTTCCGATGAATCCGTCATCGACGGCGATCTTGAGGAAATAAAAGCGCAGGCTTCTGCATACGCCTCTGAGTTTTCCGGTCATCTCACGGAAAGCGCAGACATGCTCCTCAAGGCTTACAGGCAGAGAGATTCCATCTGGCGAAGGCTGGAGCATATATATGTATATTCGCGAATGAGACGCGACGAAAACAACGCAGATAGCTCATATCAGGCCATGTCAGACAAATGCAGCGCAGTGATCGCAGCCGTGTCTGCATCCATGGCATTCTTCACTCCTGAGCTTCTGGAAGCTCCAGATGAAAGGATACTGGGCTTCATCTCTGAGAATGAAGGTCTCAAGGAATACAAATTCGCCATCGAGGACACACTTCGTCAGAAGGCGCATATACTCACTGAAGCCGAAGAAAACATTCTGGCACAGATGAGTGAAATAACCAAGGCCACCAACGATATATTCACCCTGCTCAACAACGCCGATATCAAATTCGCAGCCATAACCGATGAAGACGGCGATACTGTGGAGGTCACTCACGGCAATTATATCAAGTTCATGGAATCCCACGACAGAAGCGTTAGAGAAGCTGCTTACAATGCCATGTACGATTCCTACAAGGAGCTGATAAATACCATTGCTGCGACATATAACTACAACACCAAGACAGACGTCGTGGGTGCCAGGATAAGAAAATACCCTTCAGCCAGAGCTGCTGCCCTGTCGGGAGACAATATCCCTGAGGCTGTCTACGACAATCTGGTATCCACAGTCAACGACAATCTCCCTTCTCTCCACAGATATGCACAGCTTAGAAAAAAGCTTCTGGGCCTGGACAAAATGTACATGTACGATATGTATGTGCCGCTTATTGAGCTGCCTAAGACAGTCATCCCATATGAGGAAGCTCTGGATATAATGAGAAAAGGTCTGGCTCCTCTTGGTGAGGAATATATAGAAAAAATGAACAAGGGTCTGAAGGAAGGCTGGATAGACGTATACGAAAACAAGGGCAAGACCAGCGGAGCCTACAGCTTCGGCAGCTACGACAGCTTCCCTTATATCCTACTAAACTATACTGACACTCTGAAGGATGTTTTCACCATCGTTCACGAGATGGGTCACTCCATGCATTCGCGCTACACCAGAGATGAGCAGCCGTACATCTACGGAGGCCACTCCATATTCACTGCCGAGGTCGCATCAACCGTCAACGAATCACTGCTGATGCAGTATCTGCTCAGTCAGGACAACGATATTGAAATGAGAAAATACCTGCTGAATCTCCATCTCGAGGAATTCAGAACGACTCTTTTCAGGCAGACCATGTTTGCCGAATTCGAGGATATCACCCATAAGGCAATAGAGGCCGGTCAGGTCCTCACTGCAGACTGGATGTGCCAGCAGTACGAGGCTCTCAATGCCAAGTACTACGGACCTGCCGTTGAAAAAGACGATACCATCAAATATGAATGGGCCCGCATTCCTCATTTCTACAATGCCTTCTACGTATATAAATACGCCACAGGCTACTCTGCAGCATCGGCAATATCCGGCAAGATTCTCTCTGAAGGAAAGCCTGCAGCCGAAAGCTACATCAGCTTCCTCAAGACGGGAGAATGCGACTACCCTATCGAGCTTTTAAAGATCGCAGGTGTAGATATGAGCAGTCCTGAGCCTATAGAAAAAGCCATGACCACCTTCAATTCACTGCTGGATGAATTTGAAAAGCTGGTCGTGTAGGCGGCCATATCGGCAATGACTCTGCGCAGCCAGGCGCATCAATATAAACAGGAGTATAAAATGAAGAAAAAACTGATAAACATCTTCACCAACAATACCAATATATCTCTTGATACTAAGTCGGAGCTTACAAAAAAACTCATCGAAAGAGGCTATGCAGTAACGGCTGAATATTCCAGTGATGCAGAGCTGATAATTTGTATCGGCGGAGACGGAGCATTATTGAAGAGCATTCATTCCTGCAATTTCCCGGAATGTCCCGTCATCGGCATAAACACGGGACATCTGGGTTTTTTCCAGGAGGTTCGTCCAGAGAATCTTGATGGCTTCATCGATAATTACCGGAACGGGCAGTATACGATCCAGGATCTCAGCACAGTCAAGGCAACCGTAACTACCAACGACGGCCATGAATACAATCACATTGGGCTCAATGAGATTGTCATACAGGGAAGGCCCTCCTACACGGTCCACCTTCATATCTCCATAGACGATATGCCAATAGAGAAGTTCAGCGGAGACGGTATCCTCATAGCCACACCGGCAGGAAGTACAGCCTACAACTACTCCCTTGGCGGCTCCATCGTGGATCCCAGACTAAAGCTGCTTCAGGTGACACCTATAGCGCCGATGAATACGACAGCATATCGCTCATTTACATCCAGCCTTCTGCTGCCTGCGGAGCTTTCCCTGGGTGTCGTGCCTGAAAAGCAATACGAAAACAGGATAGCCGTCATCAACGACGGCATTGAAACCATATATACCGATGTTACCGATATCAATGTCAGAATGTCGGACAAGTCGGTACATCTCATCAGACTTAAGGATTACGATTTCTGGAACAAGGTAAAGACCAAGTTCCTGTAGAGGAGAAAAAATGACCCGATTTTATCATAAGGTTACAACAGAAGACGAAAACATGGAGCTGAGGGAAATCATCAGAAAGCACTTCGATTTTTCCGCAAGGCTTCGCAACAGGATCAAGCGTGAAAAACTGGTGATGGTCAACGGAATATCCACTCCAGGATGGAAGAAGCCTGCCGTGGGAGACGAGATAAGCATCACACTTCCCGATGAGACCAGCGGCTTTGAGCCTCAGGACATCCCCCTCGATATAGTATACGAGGATGACGACCTTATGATAATAAACAAACAGCCCGGACTTATCGTACATCCCACCAAGGGACATCCCAGCGGGACTGTGGCCAATGCCCTTATGCACTACATGGAACAGGCAGGAAATCCTTTTAAAATACGATTTGTAAACCGTCTCGATATGGATACCTCCGGGCTTCTCATAGTTGCAAAAAACTCGTACTGCCAGAATGATTTCACAAAGCAGATGCGCGAAAATACCATAGAAAAAAGATATATCGCCATCGTTAAGGGAATCATTGATTCCGATGAGGGCACAGTGGAGCTGCCCATAGGACGTCCCGATCCCGACAACGTCCGCCGCGGAGTTATGGAGGGCGGTGCCCCTTCAGTGACACATTACAAGGTAATCGACAGATACAGGGAGCATACGATGGTGGAGCTTCTGTTGGAAACAGGCAGAACACATCAGATACGAGTACATATGTCGCATATCGGTCACCCTGTTCTTGGCGACTGGCTTTACGACGGGACAAATACACCTTTCATAGACAGACAGGCTCTCCATGCAGCTTATCTGACCTTTACACATCCGATGACAAAGGAACGCTGCACCTTCAGTGCGCCCCTTCCCGAGGATATAAATAAAGCGGCTGCAATGCTTTCTCGTTAAGCACGCTGCCGCATTGAATACGCCATAATCTATAAAATCAAAATCCTTTCTGCAGCTTAGCTGCAGATTTTTTTGTATTGATACGGGGTATCAACATGCTTGCTCCATAAAAGAATAGCAGATATCACTATTCCATGATATCCGCTATTGTTTTTTTCTTCATTTCTTCTATTAGTATCGTCTGTATTCTCTCGATTTCCTTATGCACCTTGCAAGGCATGTCCGAAGGATTTCTTTCGCATTCCTCCTTCATGCAGTGCAGTATGGCAAGATCTCCTTCCGTGATGCTTACCACATCGTAAAGTGTAAGCTCTTCCAGAGGCCTGTTGAGATAATAGCCTCCCTGGTTACCTCTTTCTGATTTAACGAGGTCTGCCATTTCCAGTTCCCGCAATATCTTATATGCAAAGGCCTTGGGAATATCCTCTCTGTCGCATATTTCTCTTACATTATGAACTTTTCCGTCTTTGAGAACTCTGCATATTCTCATCGCATAATCGCTTCTTCTCGTTATCAGCATTTCTTTTCTCCGTTTTCTGTTCTTGGATTAACCATATTAACTATACCATAAAAGATACTACATTGTCACTATAAATTATCTGTATACTGCTCCCGGCACAGGATCTGCCCCGGTTTTGTATTTTATCATTTCAGATACTGTAACCAGCTGATATCCCCGGGACTTGAGCCATGGCACCAGAGAATCAACCGCATCGGCCGTAAATCCATGTATAGAATGCATCAGCACGATCTTGCCATCAAGGTTGCCGCTGTTTACCACCTTGTCGTATATCTTCTGACCATCTCTCAGCTTCCAGTCTAGTGTATCTATGGACCACATTATCACAGGCATACCCGATATCTGATTTATCTTATCACTGGTCATTCCATAGCTTGGTCTGAACACCGTCGGATATGCTCCGCACGCATTATATATGGCGTTATTGGTGTTTGTGATCTGAGCGCTCACCTCATCGTCGTTGAGGGATGTAAGCACCGGATGATTCCATGTGTGATGACCTATCTCACAGCCTATCGACTTAGCCCTCTTGATTTTCTCTTCCCTTCCTCCGATGAACATCCCCTGATAAAAGAATGTTGCTACGGAATTATTGTTTTCGAGACATGTAAGGATCCTATCTTCTGATTCACCTCCTGGACCGTCATCGAAGGTCAGCGCCACCATAGGCTTCGACGGATCAATATAACGCTGTATAATATGCTCTCTAAGTATTTCTTTTGACATTACAGATGCCATGCCTGCATATGCAATACCCTCAGATTTCTTTAAAACCGTTCCTTCATCGAAGCAGAACGTTATTCCTGAATTCGTCACGATAAACTTATTGAAATTATTTGCATCCGGTGTGAGATATTTTTTCCAGTCTTTTGCCAGCTGCTCTTTTTTATACTCCTTATCAAAATATTTCATGAAATACTGAGAACATCTCTGCCTGTAGTTGTCTTTTAATATCTGCTGAGGCACCAGTATATCTCCTGTTTTCACGGAAAACTGATATGTATATATTTCGTTTCCCAAGGATTCCATCTCGCCTCCGTTTTTCACGGAGCCTCTACAATAAATGGCAAGATTTGATATTTCATCCTTATAATCCGTAACTCCTGTCTTGATAAGAAGAGCTCTTGGATTTTCATCCTCAGGATCTGATTTTTCGGCGAAGGCCGCTTTTAATCCTTCTATCTTGGTATCTCTGAAGGCAGATATTCCTTCGTCCTTACAAGCAGTATAATCGACTGCATATGAAATAGGCTCTCCATACTGGTATTCTGTTTTTTCAGTCCCCACCAGCTCAAGACTTTTGCTCTTATCAAACTGAGCGTCGGCATATTTTATGAAGCCCTTCTCGTTTCTATAGGAATCACCTGCTGTCTGCGAAAGTATCCAGATGATGCTGGTAACTGCCATTGCAAATATAAATATGCTGGCTAGCTTTCTGTATCTCCTTATCAGCCTTCTCTTTTCTCTTTCCTTATTTGCCCGTTCCGTCCTCGTCTCTATGGTTTTAAATATATCCGATTCAAATATATCTTCTACTTTCTCGTCTATTTCTTCATTGATAGTCTGTTTATTTTCTTTCATATCCATTGCAAACTCATATTGATATTATGTCAATTTCTTTATTATCTACAAAAATATGGTCAGCTGTAACAACTCTTATCCGGCAGCTGCCTCGATTGAAATATAATCCTGTATCAGATATTCATTATATAGTGAAAAACATATCATATGTTCTCCGCTTCCTTCCTGCTCAAAAGCAGGATCAGAACACATCCCGCAGCAAATGTGACTGCACTTACAGGTATCTGTATACCGTCCGGAATTCCCGGAAAGACCTCTGCCACAGATGCCAACACAAACCCCAGGATCATCATATATGTAGGCCGTGGATATGATGTAAGTGCCTTTTCTATCACCTTCGTCGTTGCAAATATTCCCACTATTAGCCCTATGGCCAAAGGTATGAGATATGGCATATAGAGCGTGCTTATGGCCATCATGGTTTCATCGTACATTCCAAGTATGAGAAGCATATATGAAACGCTTATCCCCGGCAGTACCAGGCCGACGGCAACGAACAGCCCTGCTGCAAATAAGAACAGCATTCCCCTTATGCCCTGTCCTGCCACCGCACCTATATCATCTGTAGGTATGTTGGCAAGTAGCAGCACAACGGCTATCCCAATGGCAAGATAAACAAAGCTCTTGATGCTTGGCTTACTTACCTTCGCATGCTTTAAGACCAACGGGATACCTCCCACGACAGCGCCCATGAAAAAATACATGGTCGGCATTGTGTACGTTTCGATAAGGTGCAACAGAGGCTTTGAAAACACCAACATTCCCAAACCTCCGCCTGCAGCGAAGACGATAAGAAAAAATATGTTTTTACGTACATCCTTCATCAGCGAGCTTACTGCAGATATAAGCTTATCGTATATATTAAGTATCATTGCCATGGTACCGCCGCTGACTCCGGGAACAAGCATTGTTCCTCCGATAACAGCGCCCTTGATCAATGTAAGCAAATGTCCGTATCTGCCTGAATTGTTTTCCTTCATATCAATAATTGTCCCTTTCCATATAACACTTCAGTCCTATATGATTCTATTTTATTTATGAGCCCATGTCAACGCTTCCTTTACAAAGGTATGGATTTATGGTATAAAAAAATAGCGCAACACGGAAGCGGAGCTTTCTTTACGCATATGTCGCCTTCATCGGAAGATGATCGTGGAAATAGCCGGTTTAATAAGCCGAAACAGGATCAGTCA
>CAUDEQ010000009.1 GCA_958448635.1 uncultured Bacillota bacterium
GATGAGCTACCTTGAAGCTGTTCTGCCTGATGCCGACAGAGTTCACCCTTCAATGCCAAATGTTTTCAGTAAACAGATAGTTGTTAAAGGTGATGTAGATAATATACCTGAGATAATAGAGGGTTCTGTTTTGTTAAATAACTAAACCATAGAGATAAACCGCGTATTTACAACAATGTACGCGGTTTATTTTTTAATATAAGAAATAGTATTGTCTCATTTTATCTTCAGTGTAACAATTATCTGTTTTTGACTTTTGATTTCCATTTTGTTGTAAATCGAAGCCAGGTGTTTTTTTACCGTCGGTATGCTTATATATAACTGTGAGGCAATTCCTTCATTGCTCTTCCCGTTTATAACTTCCTGTATGATCTGAAATTCTTTGTCAGTAAGTGAATATTTTTGCTTTGCTTTATTCAACAATGTGTTGAAAAAATACGAGAGATCATAAACGATGCAGCAATACTGCTCATCAGGCTCTAAGGTGTTGGAAGGAATATTTGACACTTCAAGATTGGTTTATCATCGAATTTATACTCCAGATAAGTCCTTGAAGTATTTGATAACTCTAAACATAGTTTGCTTATTTTATCGAGAAGTTTGTTTTCTATATTCGAATTTGAAAGCGTATTTTGAAATGTAAGATTGATTTTTGTGATATTATATTCCAAATCAAACATTGCTGTGCTGATGCAGTTGTGGTTTTAAAGCAGAAAAGTCAGAAGAAGTGTTTTTTTCATCCCCCTTTTTTTAAAATTACACACTGCTCGACCAGTAAATTAATCGTTATCCGGAGAACCTATTAATTGATATTCAACAAAGATATCATGTTTAATATACATATTATATTAACAACATGTGGATAAAAAATATGCTTGTGGATACTGTTGGGATAAATAAAGTGCACAAGTAATCATGCAAAAAATCCCACCGAACACAGGCAAGCCCCTGTTTACGAAACCATTCAAAGCGTGTATAATTATTTAGTTAAGACAAATTGATCCGGAGGGAAAAATGGCAATAGATAAGGTAAGGGAATATTTCAGGTCGTTGGGCATCGAGGAGCGTATCATGGAGTTCGATGTGTCCAGTGCTACGGTGGAGCTGGCTGCCAAGGCGGTGGGCACCGAGCCTGCCAGGATATGCAAGACCATCTCCTTCGCCAAGCCGGAGGGTGGCTGTGTGCTGATACAGACTGCAGGCGACAGCAAGATAAACAGCGGCAAATTCAAGAAAACATTCGGATTCAAGGCGAAGATGCTTACAGCCGATGACGTGCTCAGATATACGGGACACGCAGTGGGCGGAGTGTGCGCCTTTGCAATAGAAAATGAAGAGGTGGACGTATATGCAGATGTCTCGATGAAAAGATTTGAGACCATGTTTCCGGCCTGTGGAAGCGCCAACAGTGCGGTGGAAATGACATGTGATGAGCTGGCGGAGTATTCGCACTCCAAGGGCTGGGTGGATGTCTGCAAGCTGCCGGAGGAGGAAAAGTAAATGTGTGTAGCAATACCGGGAAGAGTCATAGAAGTATCCGACAACATGGCCAGAGTGGATTTCAGCGGCAACGTGGTGAACGTCAGTACGGGACTTGTGGAGCCTGAAATAGGTCAATATGTTCTGGTTCATGCGGGCTGCGCCATAGAAGTGATGGAGCAGGAAAAGGCACAGGAGATCATCGATCTCTTTGCCGAGCTGGACTCTCTGCAATAATAGTCATGTCGGAGGCATGAATATATATGAAAATAGAAAAGGTAATAGATTATTTGAAATCATATGACGGTCCTGAGCTGAAGATCATGGAGGTCTGCGGTACTCATACGGCCGCCATATTCAAGGCAGGCATCAGAAGCCTGATATCCGACAGGATAAAGCTGATATCAGGACCGGGTTGTCCCGTATGCGTGACGCCGACGGCTTTCATAGATAAATGCATAGAGTATGCGTCGGAAAAGGACCATGTGTTGCTGACCTTTGGAGATATGATGAAGGTGCCGGGGACAGGAGACAGCCTCAGCGAAGCAAAGGGCAGGGGAGCGGCAAATATACAGCTGATGTATTCTCCCTTTGAGGCTCTCGACAAGGCAGCTGAAAATCAGCATAAGACGTATGTAATTGCAGCGGTGGGCTTCGAAACAACAGCACCTGCATATGCGTTGATGCTGCAGGAGGCAAAAAGACGAGGCATGGACAATATAAGGCTGGTGACGGCTCTGAAGATGGCGATCCCTGCTCTCGACTGGATATGTACGAATCAGGAGGATATAGCAGGCTTCATATGTCCTGGACATGTGAGCGTCATCACCGGAAGCGCTTCGTATGAGCCTTTGGCGGAAAAGTACGGCAAGCCGTTTGTCGTTACAGGCTTTGAGGCAGAGCATATTCTGGCATCTCTTTACAGGCTGGTGAAGCAGGTAGAAGAGGGAAAGGGGTATGTGGAAAACCTTTACAAAAATGCAGTGAAGCCGGAGGGGAATGTCAAGGCTCTCAAGGTGATGAATGAGGTGTACGAGACGGGACCTGCAATGTGGCGCGGCCTTGGTATCATCAGCGATTCCGGCCTTTATCTCAGGAAGGAGTACAAGATGTATGACGGAGGCAGCAGGGAGCTTTTTGCAGATATGGAGCTGCCGGAGGGCTGCAGGTGCGGCGACGTCATAGTGGGAAGACTCAACCCCGATCAGTGCCCTATGTTCGGCAAGGCATGCACTCCTGTGAAGCCTTTTGGTCCGTGCATGGTATCATCTGAGGGGGCCTGCGGTATCTGGTACAGGAACGTCACATGATGTAGTGATATTGGGACATTTAAACAACGTTTCAGGAGAAAAACATGAAAATAACAATGGCTCACGGAAGCGGCGGCAAGTCGTCGGCTCAGCTGATGAGCGATATATTCGGAAAATATTTTAAAAACGATATACTGGACAGGATGGAGGACGCCGCAGTCCTGGAGGTCAGCGGCAGAATCGCCTTCAGTACAGATTCGTTTGTGGTCACGCCGCTGGAATTCAAAGGCGGCGACATAGGAAAGCTTTGCGTATGCGGCACGGTGAACGACCTTATGATGATGGGCGCTGTACCGAAATACCTGACGTGCGGTTTCATACTGGAGGAGGGTCTCGATGTGGAGCTCCTGGATAGGATCGTCAGCTCCATGGCAGCTCAGGCCAGGGAAGCCGGAGTCATCATAGTTGCAGGAGATACCAAGGTGGTGGAAGGAAACGGCGGCCTTTATATCAATACCACGGGCATCGGACAGATCCCTGAGGGGAGAAATGTCGGCAGTGGCAACTGTGCGCCGGGAGACGTCGTAATCGTTTCAGGAACATTGGGAGATCACCACGCCTGCATATTGAGCCACAGAATGGAAATCGAAAACGATATAGTCAGCGACTGCGCTGCCCTGGGAGATATAGTGGAAGCTCTCTACGGCGGGGGTATAAACGTCAAGACCATGAGAGATGTGACAAGGGGCGGACTGGGAACTGTTCTCAATGAGATTTCAGACAGCTCAGGCTGCAGGATAACCCTTGAGGAGGAAGCTCTCCCTGTATCGCCGGCAGTGCGCGGCTTTGCAGATATACTGGGACTTGATCCTCTGTATATGGGAAATGAGGGTAAGATGATAGCCATAGTGCCGGAGGAAGAAGCGGAAAAGGCACTTTCTCTCATGCGCACTGCGGCACATGGAAAAAATGCGGCCATAATCGGCAGAGCAGAAGAAGGAAGCGGCACGTACCTAAGGACAAGGCTGGGAGCCACGAGAAAAATAGATATGCTTTACGGAGAGGGATTGCCGAGAATCTGCTGATATGCTGAGCCGAGGAGGAAATTAGCATGCGTTGACATGCAATGAGCTCGGCTGAGAGCAGACCTTCACAAAGCCGGCAGCAGATTCTGAGCAGGCATGGAAAAAAGCGGTGAAATCGACAATAAATGACGATTAATATAAATCCACGAAAAATACAGTAAGAGTACGAAAAGAGGAGCTATGAAACTTGAGCAGATAGGTGAGAAAACATATTACATTGCCAACGATACCAATATAGGAATATACATGACGGGCCCGAACAGGGTCTGTCTTATTGATACGGGCTCGAAGGGAGACGGACAAGGGATAGATGATATCATTTCGGACTGCGGCTGGCAGCCGGATTTCATCATAAATACCCACAGTCATATAGATCATATAGGCGGCAACAAGTATCTGATGGAAAAATACGGCATTACAGCCTATTGCACGGAGCTGGATATGGCATTTGCCAATTACGCCGATCTCGAAGCATATTACATGAACGGAGGAAGACCGGCCTCCAAGCTGAGACATATATTCACACATCCGGGAAAGATAGGCTTCAGAGCCATCGAAGAAGTGTCGGAGGTGTGTCCGGAGGCTTTTGAAGCTGTTACCCTCGCAGGAATCAGATGGAAGCTTCTGCCGGGCCATACCTTCGGGATGATAGGTGTAAAGACGCCGGATGACGTATGGTTTCTGGGGGATTCGTATCTCAGCGAGGCGTATATGGCGAAGCGCAGGTTCGGATACCTGGTGGATGCAGGAGCATATCTCGATACCATTGAAATGCTCAGAAGCTTTGAGGGAAGCATGTTCGTGCCGTCTCACGGTGTTGCCGAGGAAAATATATCAGAGATCCTGAACATGAATGTGGAAAACCAGCAGATTATGATAGAGGCTGTAAGGGGCGCATGCAAAGGCGGCAGCAGCCTTGACAGTATAGTGGGTGAAATGTACAGGTTCACGAAGCTGAGAAACAATGAAGCCAACCATGCACTGCTGACATCGACGGTGAAATGCTATCTGACATATCTTCAGGATAAGGGAGAGCTGCAGAGCAGCTTCGAAAACGATATCATGATATGGGGCTGAAGCTGATGAGCTGAAGACGATGAGACAGAAAACCTCTATTTAAAGAAAATCATATATGAAAATTTGTATTTTAATTAAATTGACCTATGATGGTCTATTGAATTAAACGGAGTTTTGAGATATTATATCCCTATGGATGTTTTGATTTTGTATTTATCGCTATGCTTTATAGGATATTGTATCGGTGCTTTTCTCAGAAGGAGGAGCATCGTTTTAAAGGGCGCCGGAGTGCTGCAGACCATCGCACTTGTGGCGCTGGTTTACGTGATGGGAAGCCGTATAGGCGCTGAAGAGGAAATCGTCGCTTCCCTGGATACCATAGGCCTCAAGGCTCTGGCGATCACGCTGTTCATAATGGCGGGAACCGTGCTGTCAGCCTTTGCTGTGAGAAAGCTTCTGGGCTTTGATGCAAAGGGCAATCTCGTGAAGGGAAGGGCGTCAGGCGCAGCGTCAGAGACGGAGAGCGATCGGGAAAAGTCGCAGCAGCTTTGTAAAGAAGATGTGGTGTCAGCCGACATGAAGGTATCGGAGGGTGAGGCGGAGGCCGGGTCTGAGAAGAAAGAAGAAAAGACAGATAAGACCATCGTCTACTGCATATTCATACCGGTGATAGCAGGAATAATATCAGGACTTCTGTTCCTGCCCGACAGCTTCATCGATATATCGGGAACCATCATAGTGGTGGGACTGTCCGTGCTGCTGTTCTTCGTAGGTATAGATCTGGGTAGAGAGGGAACTATAGTACAGAACTTCAGGACTGCAGGCTGGCGTGTTCTGCTGTTCCCATTCGTTATGATAGCAGGTACATATATCGGAGCCGTTGCGGCAGGACTCATAATAGATCTTTCGGTGAAGGATGCGCTCTGCGTGGCGTCGGGCTTCGGCTGGTATACGCTGGCGCCGGCTATGTTGGCTGAATATTCCATAGAGATAAGCGCAATTTCCTTCATGCATAACGTTATGAGGGAGCTGCTGGGCATACTGCTGCTGCCTGTGGTGGCGAAGAAGCTGGGATATATCGAGTCGACGGGTCTTGTGGGGGCAGGAGCGATGGATGTATGTCTGCCTATAATCGTCAGGACCACCAGCGGCAACATGGCGGTGTACGCCTTCATAACAGGCGTGGTGCTGTCATTCTCGGTGCCGGTGATGGTAAGCTTCATGATGGGGCTGTAGAGTATATAGGCTTGATTCTGCAGCATCGGCAAATCCTCCGGGCATAAAAGATTAAATGATCATATGTGAAATTGGAGAAATATCAAAGGCGATATTTCCTGAATTATAAAAAAGAATTATAAAAAGGAGAAAAGATATAAAATGGATATGAATGTTTTTAAGGGCAGTGATAATTATGTAGTCACCAAAGAATTAATGAATGCGGTAAACGTGTCTATCGCCTTGAAAAAGCCCTTGCTCATAAAGGGTGAGCCCGGAACGGGCAAGACGATGTTGGCAGAGGCCATCGCCGAGGCTCTTGACATGCAGCTCATAATATGGGGTATCAAGTCCACTACCAAGGCACAGGAAGGGCTGTATGTTTACGATACGGTTCAGAGACTTTACGATTCACAGTTCGGTGAAGGAGATGTATCGGACATCAAGCAGTACATCAAGCTGGGCAAGCTGGGAGAAGCCTTTACATCTGAAAAACAGGTGGTTCTGCTCATCGACGAGATAGATAAGGCTGATCTGGAATTCCCTAATGACCTGCTGTGGGAGCTGGATAAGATGGAGTTCTACATCAACGAAACAAAAGAAACCATAAAGACCAACCACAGACCTATCGTTATCATCACATCCAATGCTGAGAAGGAGCTTCCTGACGCCTTCCTCAGAAGATGTATATTCCACTATATTGAATTTCCTAATGCGGAAAAGATGGAAGAGATCATCAAGGTGCATTTCGGAGATATCGACGGTAAGCTGTGCCAGAACGCATTGAAGGCTTTCTATGAGATAAGAGAGATGGACGACCTTCAGAAGAAGCCAAGCACATCGGAGCTTCTCGACTGGATACAGGCGCTTATGATCAGCGGTGTAGATGTTCAGGATCTTTCCAAGGAAATGCCTTTCCTGGGCGTTTTGCTTAAGAAAAATCAGGATATGGACGTTATGCATGAGATAAAGGAAAAGGGCTATTCTCTGAGAAGATGGTAAGGACGGTAGGAAAATATGTTTTTAGAATTTTTTTACCTGCTTAGAGCAAAAGGCCTTGAGGTTTCGCTGAACGAATGGATGACTCTTGTAGAGGCTCTGGACAGAGGGCTGGGCGGCTCATCTCTTACGGGATTTTATTATCTTTGCAGAAGCATTCTCGTGAAGACAGAATCTGAATATGACAAGTTTGACTCGGTATTCGCCGAATATTTTGCCGGAATAGAGACTCCTGAGGATCTTCCGGAGGAATTCTGGGAGTGGCTCAACAAAGATATAAACCACAGAGACATAGGCAACGGAGATGAATTCGCCAAGGAGTTCGAAGAGCTTATGCAGATGTGGAGAGAGCGTATCGAGGAGCAGAAGGAAAAGCACGACGGCGGCTGCTACTGGATCGGTACGGGAGGAACGTCCACCATGGGTCACGGAGGCTTTCACACTACAGGTATAAGACCGGGTGGAGAGGGAAGGCTCAAGTCGGCGGTCCAGATTGCAGGAGAGAGGAACTTCAAGGATTTCAGGCAGGATAAGATACTGGATATAAGGCAGTTTCAGATGGCATTTCGTAAGCTCCGTCAGTTCTCCTCCAAGGTGGAGGCTCAGAAGACAGAGCTGGATATTGACGCCACTATAGATGAGACTTGTGAAAATGCAGGCATGCTGAAGCTGGTGTTCGACAAACCCAGAAAGAATACTGTAAAGGTGCTGCTGCTGATAGATTCGGACGGCTCCATGCTGATGTACAGCAGGCTCTGCAACAGGCTGTTCCAGGCTGTAAGCCAGGCGAACCATTTCAAGGATCTGAAGGTTTATTATTTCCATAACTGCATATACGATCATCTGTACACTACTCCTTACTGCAAGCGTGGAGAGTGGGTGGAAACCAACTGGGTGCTGAGGAATCTGGACAGCGAGTACAAGGTAATCTTCGTAGGAGATGCGGCTATGGCTCCGTCGGAGCTGTACAAGAAAGGCGGCAACTCATTTATAGGGTTGTGGAATGAAGAGCTGGGCATAGACTGGCTCAACAAGTTCAAGAGAAAATTCAAGAAGCAGATCTGGCTCAACCCTATAGAAAAGGCTTCATGGGAATGGACCTACGGTGCAAAGACCATCAATGCCATCAAGGAGGTCTTCCCTATGTTCGAGCTGACTCTTGACGGACTTGAGGCTGGAATCAAGAAGCTGCTGGTGAAATAACAGGCGCAAGCCTTGAAAATCACGGAAATCAATTCAGAACAGAATGCAAACGTTTGTTTACATCCTGTTCTTTTTATGGTATAATGCTGTCAATAGCAAGGAGGGTGATGATATGTTGAAGGACAGAGAACAGAAGATATTGAATTACATGAAGGAAGAGATAAGATTAAAGGGTTATCCGCCTACAGTGAGAGAAATATGCTCTGCACTTAACATAAAGTCCACCTCTACAGCGCATAAAGACATCGACAGCCTTGTTAAACAGGGATATATAAGAAAGGACCCTTCCAAGCCAAGGGCTCTCATGATAGTGGACAAGGAGACTGAAGGCTTGCCTCAGAAAGCGCCGTACGATGCGGGAAATACCCGGACCGGCGGAAGTGTGGCTCCTGTAAGGGAGGAAATGGTGGACATACCTGTGATAGGACGAATAGCTGCAGGTACGCCGATACTGGCTGAGCAGAATGTGGAGGACAGTTTCCCGATGCCTGCCAGATTCGTTGGAAACGGTACGAATTTCATGCTCACAGTCAAGGGGGAAAGCATGATTGAGGCAGGGATAATGGACGGAGATTATATACTGGTGGAGCAGCAGCAGACGGCCAGAAACGGGGATATAGTGGTGGCCATGGTCGATGGATTCGAGAGCGAGGCTACGGTCAAGACCTTCTACAAGGAGGCCGATCATATAAGGCTGCAGCCTGAGAACTCCTCCATGAGCCCTATAATAGTAAAGGACGCCAAGATACTGGGCAAGGTAAAGGGTGTGTTCAGATATTTTTAACGGCGTCGAGCATTCAGATGCTGCCAATAATATGTGGTTTTGCATATGAAACCCGACCGGGAGTTTTTCCGGTCGGGTTTTTTGTGTGTGCATTCTCTTCTGTGCGTGGATATATCAATTCAAAAATGAATACAAAATCAATAATGGATTACCGATAAGTTGTGATTGATTCATTTTTAGAGAACAGGAATTCTAAATGAGATAAAAAGTGAATAACAGAGGGAAAAAATATGCAGCTATGAATAAAATAATTTTGCCTGTCTAATCGTTGATTTTTACAGGATTCTTTTAAAAAAAGATTTTTATGTGAAGTTTTGACAATGGGATTGTGAATATTTTGGCATATCTTTTGCTTATAAAACAATGATGTGATTGAAATAACAATATCAATAATAAGGTAAGGAGTAAGAAGTATGTTAGATTTAAGCAAATCACCAATAGTGCCTACCAGTGCACCGGATCAAACAGAAAAAAGAAGAAAGCTTGAAGAATTTGTAAGAAGCTGTGGACTTGAGCTTCCTGATGAAGTGGCTGAACTGTTCATCAATTACACGAGATGGATATGGGAGTATAAATGCATCGGCGCCATAAACAAGTTCTATAACGATAATACTGTATGTCATACAGAGAACGGCGGATGTACTGTAGGCGCTGATCCTGTTATTGCCGGAAGTCTGCAGTCCATATGCGCTTATCCGGACAAAATAAACGATTTCGTAGATATCATCGTTGAAGGAAATGAGGAAGACGGTTACAGCTTCGGACAGTCATCAAAGCTGGGAAACTTCAACCTCGGATGGAGCAAATACAGCGAAGCTACAGGCAAGTGGCTTGGTGTGGACGATGTACCGCTCTATTCCATATGTGAGCTGACTGTTAAAAAGATAGACGGCCGATGGAGAGTGGCTGAGGAATGGGTCGTTGAGGGAACAGAGGTTAAACGCAGAACTCAGAGAATGACTGAGAACGAGATATAATTGATGTGCTCGTTCATAAACACAATAAAATGATAATAATTTGATGATTCAGGGATATCGGCTTTGTCGGTATCCCTTTGTAGTTTCTGCATAATAATCACAATATAAAAACTGCGTGTCCTAAGGTCACGCAGTCTTTATGTTAGTTGGGTTTGCTTTATTAAAGCATTTTATCAACGGAATCCAATACCTTATCCATGATAGCCATCTGTTCCTTAACCTCTTCTTCAGTGATGATGAGAGGAGGAGCAACGATGAGCATGTTTTCGTGGCTGTAAGTCCAGAAGCCTTCTGCAACCAGCATTCCAAGAATCTTCTTCATAAGACCGTCAGGGTCCTGTCCGAAAGGTACCAGCGGCTCTCTTGTAGCCTTATCCTTAACCAGCTCGATGGCTGAGAACAGACCTATGTGTCTTACTTCGCCAACGCATGGATGAGCATCTACATATCCATCCAGAATGTCTGCCAGAGCCTTGCTTGGAGCCTTCATGCTGTTCTCGATGTCAAGATCTTTGTACTCTTTGATCGTAGCAACTGCAGCAGCGCAGCCCATAGGATGTGCGGAATAAGTGAGACCGCAGCCCATTGAAGTATCATCAAAGAATTTAGCTATCTTTTCATTTACGATAACGCCGCCCAGAGGAACGTATCCGCATGTAGCGCCCTTTGCAAATGTGATGATGTCAGGCTCGTATCCGAAGTTCATGTATGCGAAAGCCTTACCGCTTCTGAACCATCCTGCCATTACTTCATCGGCTACCATCAGGATCTCGTACTTGTCGCAGAGAGCTCTAACGCCCTGATACCATTTAACAGGAGCGATGAGTACGCCGTTGGAACCAACGATGGATTCCAGCCAGATTGCAGCGATGTTTTCAGCACCCTCGTAAAGAATCTGGTTTTCCAGAAGCTCAAGATAGAAATCAGCAACCTCATCTTCGTTGGCAAAGCTGCATGCCTTTGGTGCTCTGTATGAGTAAGGTCCATCGTACTTAACGAATCCAGGACCGCCAGGCTCGTTGAAGAAGTGTCTAGGTTCTCCTGTGAGCATGCCTGCGCCTGCGGATGAACCGTGATAGCATCTGTACTGTGAGAAGATTTTCTGCTTACCTGTGTACTGCCTTGCGATCTTGATGGCGTTTTCGTTGGCTTCAGCACCGGCGTTTACGAAGAATACCTTGGCGTTCTTCAGTCCGGAGATCTCAACAACAGCCTCTGCAGCGTCTGATCTGCAGTCCATGGCGAATCCAGGTCCCATGAAAGGGATCTTCTGAGCCTGTTCACAGATAGCATTGATGATCGCCTTGTTTCCATGGCCTAAATTGGAATTAACCAGCTGTGATGACATATCGGCATATCTTTTACCATCTTCATCCCAGAAGTAAATGCCTTCCGCTTTTGTAACAACTATTGGTTTCAGAGCGCCCTGTGCTGACCATGAATGCAAGTTGTACTTAAGGCTCTTCTCTCTAATTGCTGACATTTTCTAAATCCTCCTTTTCATTGATAAGGAAATACCGAGGTTAATATCCTCTTCCTAGTTAAAAAATTTGTTGGAAACTTTTATGCATCAACCTTAGCCCTGATTGCAGCGTCGAACAGATCTTCGTCTGTTGGCTGGAATGAAGGGATAGGTCGTGAAACATATGTGAAGTTGAGCAGATCCTTGTAGGTTGCGTTGTGGGAAATGCTGTTGTGTCCCCAAGTACCGCAGCCCAGAGTCATGGAAATAGGGAATCCGCATGTCCATGAACCGGAGTTGGTCAGTGACTGTGGCTGGTTAACGCAAACCTTACATACAGGAATAAGTTCGCCCAGTTTTGTTACTCTTTCAGGAAGTGAAGTGTGGATACCGCAGCTGTGTCCCTTGCCCTGGTATTCCAGAATCTTCATCATCTTGTCTATTGCATCGTCGAAGTCCTTAGCCTTTCTGATGCCGGAAACAGGTGAAAGCTTTTCGCCTGTGAATGGGTATTCATTACCGTATCCGCCGTTTTCTTCAGCCATCAGCAGCTTAGTTCCTGCAGGTACAGGGATTCCTGCTGCAGCAGCGATAGCTTCAGCGCCCTGAGCTACGATCTGTCTGTTCAGGTTGTGGTTTGCAGGTGATTCAGGCCACAGAGTCTTCAGCAGAGCTTCCTTCTCAGTTGTTCCTTCCTTGATGAGAACTGCGCCGGCTTTTTCCATAGCAGCAACCCATGCATCATAGCATTCTTCCAGAACGATGATGTTGTTTTCTGTTGAGCATGATGTAGCGTGGTCAAATGCCTTTGACTTAACGATCATAGCTGCAACTTCGTCAAGATCTGTAGTTCCGTCAACGATTGATACTACGTTGCCTGTACCAACGCCGATGGCAGGGTTACCTGATGAGTAAGCCTGACGAACCATTGGAGTTCCGCCTGTAGCCAGGATGAAGTCAACCTGGAGCATCAGTTCCTGTGAAGCTTCTACTGATACGTATTCAGGCTCGATTGCCTGTACCAGATCAGCAGGGTAGCCCAGCTTAGCTATAGTTTCTCTGATCAGTTCAGTAACTGCCTGGTTAGTTTTTCTTGCCTTTGGATGAGGAGCCAGGATGATAGCGTTTCTTGTCTTCAGTGCCATCAGTGACTTAACTACAGGAGTAGCTTCGCCGTTTGTTACAGGGATGATAGCGCCGATAACGCCCATTGGCTTAGCATATGTTTCCATACCCATTTTTTCATCTACATCGATAAGACCTACGGATTTCTTGTCCTTCATCTGGAAATATGATCCTTTAACCTTACCATACATTTTAGCCTGCTTATCTGCAGGGATACCCATGCCGGATTCTTCAACCAGCATCTCTCCGAACTTCAATGCAACTTCAGGCTTTGTCAGAGCATATGCAACTGCTCCGGTAAGAAGATCAACGTCCTCCTGGGTGAAACCGTTAGCTATTTCCTGAGCTGCCTTTGCTTTTGCAACCAGACTTGCGATGTAATCGTGAGCATTCATTGCCATTGTTAATATCCTCCTTTTATTATAAAAAAATTATTTTTTTATTAACTAGGAAATATCGCCGAAAGCGATATGACTTAGTATCGACAAAGTCTGTCGCTGAAAAAGAATCTGCGAATCGACTTTGTTATAAAGGGCAGATAAAATCATCTGCAAGTATATATTAAGCAATGAATGTGCCAATTATTATTAAATTAATATAAAGTTTTGTAAAACACGATAAAAATATCAGAAAAACGATAAAAAAACGTTGAAATAAAGCCGGTAAATACATCATATGCGAAAAAAGAATAATGTATACAACGTCTATCTGATATGTTCGATAAAATCTATCTTTTAACAATCCCGCATAAAGCGATACATAAATGTATCGCAAAATTGTTATATTTATGACAAAAGATTGTAGTGGTTGAAAAATAAGTCTTTTATCACATGATACAAAAATGTATCGCCGATACGTTTTTGTATCGCAAAATAATCCCTATTCATGCGCAAGATCATATTTATGAAGCTTGCGTACGATGGTGGGCTGGCTCACCTGAAGAGCCTTTGCCATGGCACGCGTTGAGCCATAGTCCGCCAGAGCCTTTTCCAGTATGGATTTCTCTGCCTTTTCCATTGCCTCTGTGAGAGAAAGATTGACATTGGTGTTGGCATTGGCGATGGCCTCCTGCTTTAGAAACTCAGGAAGGTTGTCCTCCGTTATGACGTCTCCGTTTGTTGTGATGGTCAGACGCTCTATTATGTTCTGCAGCTCGCGTATATTGCCGGGCCATGGGTATTTGAACAATATGGTCAATGCTTCAGGGCTTATGGTCTTGTTTTCATGAAGTCGCTGGTTGCATTTGACAAGATTGCTGTGTATCAGCGGCAGCAGGTCTTCCGGTCTGTCTCTCAGTGAAGGCACGTTGATAGGAACAACGTTAAGTCTGTAGAACAGATCCTCTCTGAATTTCCCCTGCTTTACCAGATCTCGAAGAGATTTATTGGTGGCGGAAACTATTCTGACGTCCACGGGTATGGATTCTACGCCGCCTACAGGTGTGATCTCACGTTCCTGTATGACTCGCAGCAGGTTTACCTGAAGGTTTATAGGAAGCTCCGATATTTCATCGAGAAATATGGTGCCATGTTGTGCGGCCTCAAAAAGACCCTGCTTTCCCTCTGCACGGGAGCCTGTAAAAGCTCCGGGAACGTATCCGAACAGCTCCGATTCTATCAGATTCTCAGGTATTGCCCCGCAGTTGACGGTAACGAATGGTCCGCCTGACCTGTTTCCCTCCTCGTGAAGAAGTCTTGCTATAAGTCCTTTACCGACTCCCGATTCCCCTGTGATGAGAACTGTGGAGTTGACGGTGGCAAGTTTTTTGATGAGAGACATGACATTCTGCATTGTTATGCTCTCAGCTATTATATCTGTTTCATTTCCATCGGCAAAATCAAGCGCATGGATGTTGTTGACATTGATAAGGTGTGCAGGCGTCGGCTCCATAGGGTCACCGGAGAGGGTGAGACGTGTGATATCCCTGGAGGTGGTTATGATCTTGGATATCCTGCCGAAATCATCCATTATCGGCATGCCTGTAGTCAGCAGCTTTTTGCCGTGGATGTTTTCATGTATTATGGTTATTTCACGCTTTTCATCCAGAACCCTTCTGGTGACGGAGGGCGAAAAGATACCGATCTGCTCCAGCTCTTCCACGTGTTTGCCGCGAACGGCATCTATTGATATATTATACAATTCCTCACATGCCTTGTTGCACCATATGCAGATGCCGTCACTGTCGTCAATGAAGACAGCATCGGTGATGCTGTCGAGTATCGGCAGCATGCTGGTCAGCTTGATGGTGTCGGAAAAGCTGTATGTCATGTGTTTCTCCTTTGATGTCAACAGGGGGATGAACTTGTTTCTACTTATATATTATATGTACATTATACGTTCCGCAGCATCGGTTGACAAGGAAAAGATGTGCTAATATATCATGCAAAATTATTGGCGTAAAAAATAAAATGTACCTTGACAGTCCAAATTAAATGTGTAATATATTATATAGATAGCAGAGATGATTCTGCTTATGACAGATGCGATAAAGGATATAATATTAATAGAAAGAAAAGAGGTAAATATGGATATAATAAAGATAACAAAGGAAAACTTTGAAGAAGAAGTGCTTAAGTCTGAAAAGCCTGTGCTGGTGGATTTCTGGGCGGGCTGGTGCGGACCGTGCATGATGCAGGGTCCTGTACTGGACGAAATGGCGGGAGAATACGATAACATCAAGATCGGCAAGATCAATATAGATGAACAGCAGGAGCTGGCCTTCAAGTTCGGCGTGATGAGCATACCTACGCTGATGTTTTTCAAGGACGGAAAGCCTGCAGATACTCTCGTGGGGCTTCGTTCAAAGGAGCAGATCGTCCAGAGCCTGGGCTTGTAGGCTCAGCTTAAGGGCGTAAAGGGAAAGGGGAAAAAGAGATGGAAGCTAAATTTTTGAGATGCAAAAAATGCGGAACTACCATAACATTCATAGTGGGAGACGGAGACGACGTAATGTGCTGCGGAGAGGAAATGTCGCTGCTGAATGCTGTTGGCTCCGACGGAGCAGGAGAAAAGCATCTTCCCAAGGCAGACAGAAACGAAGGCGTCGTAAGGGTTGATGTCGGTGAGATAAGTCATCCTATGGAGGATGAGCATTTCATAGAGTGGATATATCTTCAGACGAAGAGAGGCGGACAGTTTGTGAGACTGAAGGCAGGGCAGGAGCCCAGAGCGACATTTGCAGTTTCCGGAGAAACACCTGAGGACGCTCCCGTGGCAGTTTACGCATACTGCAATAAGCACGGTCTCTGGAAAGCGAATGTATAGAGCCGGAAGCAGGACTTCTTTTTCGATCACTCTGTATTCGGTGAAATTTAAGTAGGATAGATAAGACTATCGTTAAATCGTTAATATTAAGTGATACAAACCCCGGAAACGTATGTGTATTCGGGGTTTTGTCGTCTTGGAAAGATGGCGCTGCAAGGTGAATGTTGGAGAAGCCTCGTGTCTGTGATATAATCAGGTTATGAATAGAGCATTGATCAAAACCATATCGCTTATAGCGGCGTTTTCAGTCGTCGTCGCCTTTGCTACAGGCACCATGGCGACATACAACAGCACATCGTATCTCAGAAATGAGATAGATGAGAAAATAGTGGCTGTCACGGGAGAATATGCCAACGATTTCAGTGCGGATTTCAGTCATATGGAGGGGCTGACGGACTCGCTTGCCGCATATGTGACAAGCACCTTCGATGCAGAGGGATTCAGGTCGGCTCCTGTGGCATATATGGACGGATACAAGGAAAAGCTGGCCGAGATGATAAAGGGCAGTCTCGAAACCATAAAGAGCGCCCACAGCCTTTATGTGACCTTCAATCCTGAGCTGACCGGCAGAAATGACGAGGTGTGGTATATCGTCAGAGAAGACGGACAGGCGGAGGAGGTGGTAGCGGTAGGATCAGACAGGGATTACGAGATCCCGTATGAGGAAGACATGGCGTATTACTTCAGACCGCAGGAGGAAGAAACAGGCGTGTGGACATCCGGCTACTACGATGAGGACATAGAGGAGGAGGTTTTCTCATATTCGGTCGCCGTCTATGTTGATGATCTGTTTATAGGCGTGGCGGGTGCCGACATAAATGCAGCCGATATGGCGCAGGTGATAAGGGAGATGAGTCTCTATGACGGGGGTCGTTCTGCATTGCTGGACGAAGACCATAAGTTCATTATCCGGAGCGATAAGGAATCGGCGGACGAGGAAAAAACCATCGCAGAGGCTCTGACGGAGGAGAAAAAGGTATCGCCTGAAAGCAGGTCGGGAATAGTCAGATACGTCTTTGACGGCGAGGAGAAGATACTCAGCTATTCGAGGCTGCTCAACGGATGGATCTTCATTACAACTCAGCCGGCAGATACTGTATACCGACCTCTGGAATCAGTGATGAAGACGATGGTTCTGATGGGAGTTCTGTTGGCAGTGGTACTGGTGGCTTTCCTTGTTGCTCTCATAAGACCTTTCGTGAAGAAGACCAGCACACTTGAGGAAGAAAACAGGAAGCTGGAAATATTGACCATATATCAGTCAAGGCAGGCTAAGATAGGAGAGATGGTAGGGAATATAACCCATCAATGGAAGCAGCCATTAAACACCATAAACCTGATACTGGCCAATCTGCTGGACAGCTACCGATACGGCGATTTAGATGAAAAACGTCTTGAAAACAGCGTTCACAAGGTGGAAAACATAGTGGGGAGAATGTCGGAGACCATAAGCGATTTTTCGGATTTTCTGAAGCCTACCAGGGAGAAGACGGATTTCTGTGTGGCAGAGTGCGTCGAGGGAGCCATATTGCTGATGGAGGAGAGCATAAATCTCCACAGGATAAGGATGGATGTCAGAACTGAAACCGAAAGGAAGGCGCACGGATATTATAACGACACGGTACACGTCATATTCAATCTGCTCAACAATGCCAGAGACGCCATCGTACAGGCGCAGCCTGATGAAAGATGCATAGGAGTAGTGATTTCCGATGAAGGGGAAATGCTGTGCATTTCCGTATCCAATACGGGAGACGGCATAAACCCTGACGACGCTATGCGCATATTCGAGCCATACTTCACCACAAAGGAGGACGCAGGAGGTACGGGGCTAGGCCTTTACATATCGAGACAGATAGTGGAAGACAGACTCAATGGAAGCATCTCCATGGAAAACGTGGAGGGCGGAGTGAAGTTTGACGTCCTCATACCGGCTGCCGCAGAAGCTCAGGAGGAAGAAAATGAACAGGGATGAAATTCTGAAAAACATGAAGGTGCTGTACGTTGAGGATGACGAGGCGGCCCGTGAGGAGCTGGCGGATTTTCTGAGGAGGCGGGCAGGCAAGGTGCTGGTAGGTGAAAACGGTTTGCGGGGTCTGGAGCTTTACGAGGTTTTTCGACCGGATATAATAATAGCAGACTTTTATATGCCGGAGATGGACGGCATAGAGATGATAAGACGTATCAGACGGAGCGGAGGCGAGCCGAGGGTCATAGTTATATCTGCTGTAAACGACGTGAATATCGTGCTGAGCGCCATAGATGCGGGGATAGATAAGTACGTGCTTAAGCCCGTCAGTATGCAGAAGCTTCTGGCGGCCATGGAGGAGCAGGCATTAGTTATATATGAAAAAAAGAGGAAGAATGAGGCGGCGCTGCCTGAAAACCGCAGAAAGGCGGAGGATGAGATAAAGCGGGAATTCGCAGCCATGCTCAAAGCAACCACAGGCAAGGGCCCGAGAAACGTCAGCGTTTTCATCGGAGGAGATACCATCGAGGTGGTGGCGTCGGAGGTTTTGACGGTGCTGGAAAAAAATATTCTTGACAACTTTCAGAATATTGCTATAATCCAATATATAAGGAAGACGTTCTTCAGCGTCAAGGCAGAGGAACTGTGTGATATGATGCTGAGAATATCAGGCCGCAGAGTCATACTCAGCGACATACAGGTCAGCGTGAAGAACGACAGGAACAAGTTGATATTCACCATGGAGCGGAACCGGTGAAGCCCGGGTCAATCTATTGCTGTGACCGGGGAAGGTGACGCTGGGGACATGGTGCGTTTGAGAATTTGTAGCTTGAACGGATAAGCTTTATCAGTGGCTGTTTAGGATCATACAATTTAGTTTTGTATGGTCCTTTTTAGTTATTTTAAAGGAAATACGGAATGTGCGGCAGCCTTCGACTGTCGCTTGAGTCCACGACCCTGATGGGAATTTCAACAAGGCCTGCTGCAGGAAAAATCGGCGAAGCCGGCCTTGTTCAAATTATTTTTTATCATTTATCATTTATTATTTATTACTTATTTAGTATGAAGGAGGTGAAGTACAATTGACGGAAAAACTGAACAATGAAGTGAAAAGCTTTAATCCGCTGCGCACATTGATAATTGTTGTTCTGGTCATTGCAGCCGCCTATATCATTGCCCTGACGATGATACCGGCGGAAAAGCTGGAGGCGGAAGACGGCAATCTGGGAGCATGGTCATGTGTGCCGGCAGTTTTCCTGGTAGTGTACATTTTTGCAACCAAGCGTGTGTTGGAGGGGCTTATCCTCGGCTCGGTAGTCGGGCTGATCTTTGCAGCTCCCGGCAGCAATGTGATCGGCTCTCTGAGCAGCACGGCAACGGACGTCATGATGGATGAGGATACCGGCTGGCTGATCATCGTCTGCGGACTGATGGGCTCTATAATAAAGCTTATAGAGGTGTCGGGCGGAGCGCAGGCCTTCGGCGAGTGGGCAGCAAGGAAAGCAAAGTCGAGAGAAGCAACGCTGATGTGGACTTATATACTGGGATGCATAATATTCATCGACGACTATCTCAACTCCATGACCATCGGCTCATGCATGAAGAAGGTAACCGATAAGAAAAGGGTGTCACGTGAGATGCTGAGCTACGTTACATCTTCGACGGCAGCGCCGCTATGCGCACTTATCCCGATTTCGACATGGGCTATTTTCGCAGGACGTATCATGGTGGATAACGGCGTCGGAGTTGAAGGAAAGGAAATCAGCGCATTCATAATCACGATCCCGTACAGCTTCTACGCATGGGCTGCAGCTCTGATGGTTCCGCTGGTAATATGGCATGTTATCCCTGTCTTCGGTCCTATGAAAAAGGCTGAGGCAAGAGCTCTGTCAGGAGGACCGCTGGCGCCTCCGGGATCGGAAAAAATCGATCTTAATGCAGGTGAAGTGGAGCTTAAGGGAAAACCGAAATTATTCAATCTCATCATTCCTGTTGTAGGAATGGTATTCTTTACTATCCTGTTCGATCTCGACATGCAGCATGGAGTAATAGCCACGATGGCTCTCTGTTTCCTGCTCTTCGTAGGACAGAAGCTGCTGACTGCAGAGGAATTCTGGGATTACAGCATAGAGGGCATCAAGAACATGATCCTTCCTCTGGCGCTGATGGTTCTGGCATATATCTTCGCAGCGGTTAACGATCAGATAGGATTCACTCGTTTCATAATCGATGTTGCTGTTGCATATGCATCGCCGCAGCTGCTGCCTGTGTTGATCTTCCTGCTTCTGGCAGTAACTGAGTTCATCACCGGAACCAACTGGGGTATGTACATAATCGCACTGCCTATAGTAATCCCTATCTGCATGGGCGCAGGCATACCTGTCGCTCTCGGATGCGGAGCTGTAGTATCGGCCGGAGTACTGGGAAGCCACTGCTGCTTCTATTCGGACTGCACAGTAATAACTTCATCAGCCACCGGCTGTGACAACTTCGCCCACGCATGGACGCAGATGCCGTTCGGTCTTCTGGCAGGTGCAGTAGCTGCCGTTGGATATCTCATCGCAGGCTTCGTTATGGTATAATAACGGCATATAATTGAAAATTATAGAAAAGCCGCCGCTCGGCGGTTTTTCTTTGCGTATAGATAAGATTTTTTGACGGAAGCTTAAAAAACACTTGTGCCGGAGCCGTGCGTATGATATAGTAACTGAGGTAGTAAGAAGAAGTTATCCGCTTCTCACCTGAAGGCGAAAGCTACTCAGGTCAATAATCAGAGCTTTAGTGCTGCGGCTTTTGCTGCGGTATCATTGAAGACATGGATTTGGAGCGGATACTTGTATCCGCTTTTTTTAGTTGCGAAGTCAATATCGTCGCAGGCGATATTACGGAGTATCAATAAAGCCTGCCGCTGAGAAGCGAGGAGTAAGGCCGGCATTGTTTCACGGAGCACAAGGCTTTACTGCGGAGAGCAGCAAGATTGCGGAGAACGCACAGCCGTGGCTGAAATGCGGGTCTGCCGCACAATCAAATGGAGGTGTAAGAAAATTAGCAGAGAAGCTATGATAAACGAAGAAATTCGTGCGAAGGAACTGAGAGTTATCGATACCGACGGCACCCAGCTGGGTATAATGAGCAGGGACGAGGCTATGGAGCTGGCAGAAAACAAGAAGCTTGATCTTGTATGCATTGCGCCTAAGGCAGCGCCGCCTGTATGCAAGATTCTTGACTACGGCAAGTACAAGTATGAGCTTCAGAAGAAGGAAAAGGAAGCCAAGAAGAAGCAGAAGACTACTCAGGTCAAAGAGATTAGACTGTCAACCTTTATCGAGGATCACGATATCATGGTAAAGGCAAAGACAGGAGCCAAGTTCCTCAAGGACGGAGATAAGCTGAAGGTGAGTCTCAGGTTCAGAGGAAGAGAAAAGGACTACGTTGCAAGAGGCATGGAGGTTATGAACAAGTTTGCCGAAGCAGTCTCCGAGGTTGGGACGATGGATAAGAAGCCTAATTTCGAAGGCAGGAGTCTTACGATGATACTTACGCCGAAAAACGATAAATAATCAAAATAATATAATCACGGGAGGGAAACATACCATGGCAAAAAATAAGATGAAGTCCCATAGAGGGGCATGCAAGAGATTCAAGATAACAGGTTCTGGAAAAGTAAAAAGAAATAAAGCATACAAGAGCCATATCCTTACTAAGAAGAGCCAGAAGAGAAAGAGAGGCCTGAGAAAGGCAACTACTTTAACCAGCGCGGATCTGAAGAGGATCAAGGCAGTACTGAGCAAATAAGGAGGTAAAGAAATGGCAAGAGTAAAAAAAGGTTTAAACGCACATAAGAGACATAAAAAGGTATTGAAGATGGCGAAGGGCTTCTACGGAGCAAGAAGCAAGACTTTCAAGGCAGCAAAGCCTGCAACAATGAGAGCTCTTCGTTCAGCATATGTTGGAAGAAAGAATAAGAAGAGAGAATACAGAAAGCTGTGGATAGCAAGAATCAACGCTGCTGCAAGAATGAACGACATATCATACAGCAGACTGATGGATGGACTGAAGAAGTCAAACATAGAGATCAACAGAAAGATGCTTTCCGAAATGGCTATCCACGATCCTGCCGCTTTTGCAGCACTGTGTGAAACAGCTAAGAAGGCTCTGTAAAACGATATATTCGAATCACATGACTGATGAACGTAATGTTCGTCAGTCTTTTTTTTATTTGCGCACAAATTACGACAAATTGCGATGGATGGGAAATGTATAATCATTCGTATTGGAGGTGGCAGCGTGATCGTTTACGGCGAGATGCTGGTGGTGGAAAATGCCATAATAGGGGCTGTGCTTCTATACATAACAGGACGTATATGCGGGGTAAGCGATGGTGTGCGCTTTCGTAGAGCCCGATTTGCGGCGGGAAGCCTTATATGCGGCTTTTTTTCGCTGTCAATATTCCTTGATGCGGGCGCCCTTATGATGATAACAATGGAGCTGTTATTTTCCATAGTAGTGTGCGCATTGACCTTCGGCAGGAGAAAAAAACCGGAGAAGACTGCATTTCCGATGTCTCTTATTGCGGCCATGCCATGGAAGGCTGCTCTGGTGTTTATCCTGGTCACATGCTTCATGGGTGGAATAGCGATGATGCTGCTGATGCTTTCCGGCAGGCAGGGAATATATACCGTCACGGGAATATATACGGGAGATATGAAGGCGGCGCTGCTGGCTGTGTTCATATGCAGCGGATATGCGACATTGATGCAGATAATCAGGACCGTAAAGCGCAGCAGGCTGTATGCGGAGCACAGCTGTCAGGTGAGGATAGTATGCTGCGGAAGGCAGCTTACCGCCGGAGCCTTTCTTGATACTGGAAGCCATCTGAGGGAGCCTGTTACGGGAAGGCCTGTGGCAATTGCCTCAGAGGCGATGTGGAGAAGGCTTCAGGAAAGCATGATTTTCGACGAAAAAGGAGGAGAGGATATCATGCAGCTGCGCTTTGCAATGATACCGTATGAGGCTGTAGGCATTAGCGGTGTGCTGGAGGCGGTAAGGGTTGACAGTCTTGAAACGGCGTCAGGGCGTATACGAGGCTGCTATATCGCCGGAAGCGACGGCAGCTTCATTATTGCAGGCGCAGGTAAAGGCAAAGATGAAGAATGCGAGCTTCTGCTCTCTGCTGAAATGGCCTGTCTGATATGAGCGGCAGGCGCACGAAACTTGAAGGGAGAACGAGTGTTATGTTGATGGTCAGGATCAGAGATATTTTAAGAAGGCTCATAGGAGAGCTGTCGTGTCAGGAAAACGAGATATATTACATAGGAGGCAGCGATACGCTGCCGCCGCCGCTGTCTCCTGAGGAGGAGAGGAGCGCCATACTGGGTGCAATGGCAGGCGAAAAAGAAGCAAGAGACAGACTTATAGAGCATAATCTCAGGCTTGTAGTGTACATAGCGAGGAAATTCGAAAGCGCAGGTGTCAATGTTGAGGACCTGATATCCATAGGGACGATAGGCCTCATCAAGGCTGTGAACACCTTTAAGATAGAGAAGAACATAAAGCTGGCAACATATGCATCCAGGTGCATCGAGAACGAGATACTCATGTATCTAAGGCGGAGCAACAGGATAAAGGGAGAGGTGTCTCTGGATGAACCGCTGAACATAGACTGGGATGGAAACGAGCTGCTGCTTTCGGATATACTCGGTACTGAAAACGATGAGGTATACGGGCACCTGGAGGAGGAGGTCAACAGGAAGCTGTTGGATCATGCCATGAACAAGCTGTCCTGTCGTGAGAGGGAGATAGTGGAGATGAGATTCGGCCTTGTGGGAGGTCGTGAGCTGACTCAGAAGGAGGTGGCTGACAGAATGGGAATCTCCCAGTCGTATATTTCAAGGCTTGAGAAAAAGATAATAGGCAGGCTCCGAAAGGAGATAAGGAAGCTGGGCTGATTTAATACGGCAAAAATAGCTGTTGCGATTCTCGTAAAACAGAATAAAAGAAGTCTTATCTGCACATAAATATATTACGACATCGAGCGTTGCTTTAAGGGGAGCAAAAGGGATGCGGGGTAATGTATTATGGCCGGTAAGGTTGAAATTTGCGGCGTTAACACCTCTAGCCTGCCGAGGTACAAGGATAAGGAAATGCAGGAGATGCTCAAGGCCGTAAAGGCCGGAGACAGGCAGGTAAGAGATGAATTCATAAGGGGGAATTTAAGGCTGGTATTGAGCGTTATACAGAAGTTTTCGGGAAGGGGAGAAAACCCGGACGATCTGTTCCAGGTGGGCTGTGTGGGACTTATAAAGGCACTGGATAATTTTGATATGACTCATGGCGTGAAGTTCAGCACATATGCCGTGCCTATGATAATAGGAGAGGTAAGAAGATATCTGAGGGACAATAACAGCATCAGGGTATCAAGATCCATGAGAGATCTGGCGTACAAGGCTCTTACAGCCAGGGAGGAGCTTTCTCGCCGCCTTCAGCGGGAGGCTACAGTGGAGGAAATAGCGAAAGAGCTGGGCGCAGTAAAAGAGGACGTGGTGATGGCTCTCGATTCCATACAGGATCCCATATCGCTGTTTGAACCTGTTTTCAACGATGACGGAGATCCTCTGTATGTGATGGATCAGATAAAGGATATGAAGAATACAGATGCTAAATGGATAGAAAATCTTTCTCTGTCGGAAGCCATGAAGAAGCTTTCACCCAGAGAGCAGCATATACTTACGCTGAGATTCTTTGAGGGTAAAACGCAGATGGAGGTGGCAGACGAAATATCAATAAGTCAGGCTCAGGTGTCAAGACTGGAAAAAAACGCATTGAACTATATGAAAAAATACGTATAGTCAGTTGTGGCAGCAGAGGTGTAATTCATGTCGCTGAAAGGTTGCAGTTTGCCATAGAGAGGTTATAATGTGATGCATCAGAGACAGGATGAAGTAAGATGTATCAAAGAGAAGGAGCCGCAGCTGCGGCTCCTTCTCTTACATAGCATTGATATGAAATGAGTTTACTTTGAGTTTTTGTATTCCTCCATGATGTCGAGAGCAGCATCCGTTCCGATTATATCGGCGCCGGCATCTATGAGTTCGAGAGCATGAGCCATCGTCCAGATCTTTCCGGAGGCCTTGATCATGCACTTGTCTCCTACGGTGTCCTTTATGAGCTTCACTGTCCTTGTGGTGGCGCCTATCTTGTTGAAGCCGGAAGAATCCCTTATGAAATCCACCTTGTTGTTGAGACCGATCTCACACAGGCGCACGATTTCATCGTCTGTAAGGAACGGTGTTTCCAGAATCATCTTCAGCTTGACGCCTTCGCTGTGGCAGATGTCTGACAGCGCATTAACTTCACTTGCGATATAATCGAATTTTCGATCCTTTATGGCAGCCATGTTCATCATTGCATCTATTTCCTGTGCGCCGTCCTTTATAGCCTCAAAGGCCTCGGCGCATTTTGAATTTGTACCGGAAGTGCCCAGCGGATAGCCGCATACCGTCACGACCTTGATTCCACTGTCCTCCAGATAATCCCATGCCAGAGGAAGATAATATCCGTCTACGCATGCTCCGTAAAAGTCGTATTTCAGGGTATCAAGCAGAAGTTTTTCCACAATGCCACGATTGATGTCGTAGTCAAGGGTGGTGTTTTCAAAATATTTATTGAAGTCCTTGTTCATATGGCCAACCTCCTTTTTCTCTCCTTAACGACTGTCATAATGATCCTTTGTGATACATTATACGATTATAAGCCGGCTTTTGCAAGCAAAAATCAGAATTTACTGATTAGTGAAAAAATTGAAAAAAATCGCTACCTATATATATCGTAATTTAAAAAAACACACCAAACCCACAAAAAATTATGGTAAAATTCCATCAAAGGAGTGAAGCTATGATATATGAGAACAATGAGATCTTTGATGTCAATGAGCGGATGATACCTGCCGATATGGCGGTGACCATCAATGATGCCAGAGAGATAGCCGGTGTGTTCAGGGATCTTCGCATGAGGTACAGCGCTGCCATCAAAGAGATAAGCACCAAGCTGGAGGTTCTTGACAACGAATACAGGCTTAAACACGACTATAACCCCATACATCATATGCAGTCCCGCCTCAAGTCCATCGGCAGCATCGTGGAGAAGATAGAGAGAAAGGGCTGGCCCAAGGAGATAGAGTCCATATATAAGATAACCGACTTTGCAGGGGTGCGGGTGGTTTGCAACTACCTGGAGGATATATATACCGTAGAGAGCAGTCTTTTGAGGCAGGACGACATAAAGCTGCTGAGACGGTCTGATTATATAAAGGAACCCAAGGAAAGCGGATACAGGAGCCTTCATCTGGTGGTTGAAGTGCCGATTTTCCTTTCGGACAGGACATACAACATGCCTGTGGAGATCCAGATAAGGACCATCGCCATGGACACATGGGCGAGTCTTGAGCACGAGCTTAAGTATAAACGCAAAGAGCAGATGCCGGAGCGTGTGGCAGACGAGCTGAAGCGATGTGCCAGAATGATGTCGGAGCTGGATGCCACCATGCAGCGGATACATAAGATGTATTGATGGGGCGCACTGAATTTATAACGATAGGAGAACATATAATGAAAAAAAGAATGTTTATTTTTGCAGCGGCACTGATGATGATTGCAGGTCTTTCAGGATGCAGCTCAACGGTGTCGTATGAGAATCTCGACCTTGACGAATATATAAAGGTGGGTAAATACAAGGGCCTTGAAACATCGTCCTTTACCGTGGAGGTCACGGAGGATGAGGTGCAGGCTCAGATAGACAGCGAGCTTCAGGCGGCGGCATCGACGGAGGAAATCGCAGGAGATGACGTCATTGCAGAGGGCGATACGGTGAATATAGACTATGTCGGTAAGAAGGATGGAAAAAAGTTTGACGGAGGCTCCGATGAAGGCTTTGATCTTACCATAGGAAGCGGCGAATTCATAGATGGCTTTGAAGATGGACTGATAGGAAAGAAGGTCGGGGAGAAGGTGACGCTGAATCTTACATTCCCTGAAGATTACAAGGAAAAATCTCTGGCCGGCGAGGATGTGGTGTTCGAGGTCACCATCAACTCGGCATCACGTGAGGTCGTTCCCGAGTACGATCTTGACTTTGTAAAGAACAATACCGATTATGAGTCTATTGAAGAATACGAGGCGTCAATAGAGAAAACTCTGTATGACAATAAGGGGTCCGAAGAAATCTATAATCAGCAGAACGATCTGTGGTCACAGGCTCTGGAAAACACCAAGGTGAAGAAGTATCCTCAGGATATCGTGGACAAGTACATGGAGTTCAACAGCAAACAGATGGACGATATGGCTGAAAACTACGGCATGACAAGAGAAGAGGTACTGGCAAGCTATGACTTCGGCGACGAAGAGGAGTTCGCCGCAGTCAATGAAGACAGCAGCAAGCTGAGGGTAAAGCAGGAGATGCTCATTGAGTATATAGCCGACAAGGAGAAGCTGGAGTATACGGAAAAGGACGAGGAAAAGCTGCTGGCTGACTTTGAAGCCGTGGGATACAATGAGGAAATGATCGAGGCACAGACAGGCAGGACAATGGATGAGTATGTGAGGATAGAGCTGCTCTATCAGAAGGTATTGGAGTTTCTGCTGGATAACGCTGTGATAAAATAGAAATTGTCGGAGCGCAGCTCGAACAATTTCGGATTAAAATTATATTTTAAAAAAGTGATAATGGATTGCAATAGGCTGTAAGGTATGATATTATCTGGATGTTAGTTATCATTCAAACCCTTACAGCCTTTTGTTTGGGCAAGAAGAAACTATGATTCTCTGGAGAGTCTCTTCATGAGCGCCGAAGGTGTACGCATTTACGGTTGTCGCAAATACGACCGGATTTGCAATCTCTCAGGCAAAAGGACAGAGCAGATAGTTTATATTATTTGCATTAAAGTCCTCTTCGGAAAGTCGAGCATAAGTATCGGCTTTTTTTTATGCTGGAATATCGCCGCAGGCGATATGAGCAAGTATCAACAAAGCGTACAGCTGAATAAGGATCAGCTTTACAGACTTTGTTATAATTTTTTCAGGAGAAGGAGAAAGACAAAATGAAATCATTCACAGATTTCCTTGTATGGATCGATGGTATCGTATGGGGAGTACCACTCATCGTACTCATAATGGGTACAGGTATCTATCTGACCATCAGACTGGGCGTGCTGCAGTTCAGAAAGCTGCCCAAGGCGCTGAAGTACATGGTCAAGAACGAACAGGACGGTGTAGGCGAGGTGAGCAGCTTCGGAGCGCTGTGTACAGCCATGGCTGCCACGGTAGGAACGGGAAACATCGTCGGAGTTGCCACAGCAGTTATTGCGGGAGGACCGGGAGCATTGTTCTGGATGGTGCTGGCAGCCTGCTTCGGAATGGCGACAAAGTATTCCGAGGGCCTGCTGGCAGTAAAGTACAGAGTTCCCAAGGAAAACGGCAGATTCCTCGGAGGACCGTTTTATTACATAGAAAACGGAATGGGCAAGAGATGGAAATGGCTCGGAAAGCTGTTCGCATTCTTTGCCTGCGCTGCAGGTCTGCTGGGTATAGGTACCATCACTCAGGTAAACGGTATCGCATCGGCTACAAAGAACTTCTTTGACCCTAACAATCAGCACACGGTGGAGATTTTCGGAACTGATTATTCATGGGCCATCGTTGTAACAGCTATAGTCGTTGCGGTTTTAACGGCTCTTGTGGTTATCGGAGGAATTCAGAGGATAGCCAGCGTAACCACCATAGTAGTGCCGTTCATGGCCATCATGTACGTGGGAATCTGCGTTGCCATCCTCATATACAATGCTGAGAGAATCCCGTATGCCATACAGGAAGTGTTCGCAGGAGCCTTCGGACTCAGAGCCGCAGCAGGCGGAGCGCTGGGCGCACTGATGATAGCGATGCAGAGCGGTGTTGCAAGAGGTATATTCTCCAACGAGTCAGGTCTGGGAAGCGCACCTATCGCAGCAGCGGCAGCTCAGACGAACGAGCCTGTAAGACAAGGTCTCGTTTCCATGACGGGAACGTTCATAGATACAATAATAATCTGTACCATGACAGGTACTACCATCATGGTAACAGGTGCATATGATTTCTCGATAGCCAACGGCCTTGATGGAGTTGATGTTACGGCAGTGGCCTTCGGCGAAGGTCTTCCGTGGTCGATGGAGGTTGGCAGCGCATTCCTGATGATAGCTCTGGCATTCTTCGCATTCACCACTATACTGGGATGGGATTATTACAGTGAGAGATCGCTGGAATACCTCTCAGGCGGAAACATGACGGCTGTAAAAGTGTTCAGATGGCTGTATATACTGGCAGTTCTCATCGGACCTTTCCTGACATTGAAGGCTGTATGGACCATTGCGGATATATTCAATGCATGCATGGCAGCGCCTAACCTCATCGCACTTCTGGCATTGTCCGGAGTCGTGGTGGCTGAGACCAGGAGCTATTTCAAGCGGCTAAAGGACGGCGAGATAAAAGGATAAGTAAATATGTATAAGATAATAAGCGGCTGTAGCGTCGACGAAAAAAACGTTGGCGCTGCAGCTGCTTGATTTTTGTCCTCCGATGGTTGCGGACAAGGGTAATATTGCGCAGCTGCTCCGCATAAGATTTAATGAAAACTTATGAAAAGGGGGAGCGGAGATGCTTAACACGGAGGATATAAGAAACAAGGAGGTCATCAATATATACGATGGCAAGAGCATGGGGTTTGTGTGCGATATAGAGATAAATCTCAAGGAGGGAAGGATAGACGGTATAGTTCTGCCTGGGGACAGGGGCTTCATGAAGCTTTTCGGCAAGGAGACCAGCGATTTTGTAATAAAATGGAAGCACGTCAAGACCATAGGTGAGGATGTAATACTGGTAGATGTACCACCTATCATAGATTGACGATGACCACAATATGTAGTAAAATATTTAATATGGTTTTTCGGGAATAGTTATCTGTATCTGTTAAGGAGGTTGCAAATGAGATGCCCTTATTGTGAAAACGATGACAGCAAGGTTATAGATTCCAGACATACAGAGGATGGACACGCCATAAGAAGAAGGCGTGAATGTGAAGCATGCGGCAGGCGTTTTACTACGTATGAAAAGGTTGAGGAAATGATTCTGATGGTCATCAAGAAGGATGGCAGCCGTCAGGTATTCGACAGGAACAAGCTGCTGAACGGTATAATAAGAGCATGTGAGAAGAGACCTGTCTCTGCATCTGAAATGGAAAAGATCGTCGATGAAATCGAACGCGGACTTAACAACATGATGGAGAAAGAAGTGGAAAGCACCTTTATAGGTGAGCTGGTGATGGAGCGCCTCAAGGAGCTTGACGAAGTGGCATATGTGCGCTTTGCATCTGTATACAGACAGTTCACCGACGTGAATACCTTTGTAGCAGAGATAGAAAAGCTGCTGACCACCAAGAAAAAATGATGATACCGAGCGAGGGAACGATATGAATGACATTTTCAGAATTGCTATAGACGGACCAAGCGGAGCAGGGAAAAGCACCATAGCCAAATCTGTCGCACGAAGGCTGGGCATCGACTATATAGATACAGGTGCCATGTACAGAGCGGTGGGATACAAGGCGAAGCAGGAGGGTGTGGATGTAGAAGATGCAGAAGCTCTGGAAGCTATGATGGCCGGAACTGATATTGATTTTTCCGGAGGAGATATCATCCTGGACGGGCAGGTAATCAATGACGTTATAAGGACGCCGGAGATATCCATGATGGCGTCAAAATGCTCTGCCAAGCAGGTTGTGAGAGAAAAGCTGGTCGACATCCAAAGAAGGATGGGAGAGCGAAAGAGCGTTATCATGGACGGCAGAGACATAGGCACCAACGTACTGAAGGATGCAGAATACAAGTTCTTTCTGACGGCATCTGCCGGGGAGAGAGCTGACAGACGATATAAGGAGCTGGTCCAAAAGGGTGAAGATGTCACCTTTGAAGACGTGCTTAATGACATACGGCAGAGAGACCATAACGATACGACCAGGGCTCTTAATCCGCTGAGAAAGGCAGAGGACGCCATTGAGGTGGATACCACGGGCCTGAGCATAGAAGAAGTAACTGAAAAAGTAATGGAGGAGATAAAGTAGATGTCTAAAGTCAGACCGTTCAAAGCGATCAGACCTGAAGCGAAATACGCTTCGGATGTGGTTTCGCTGCCGTACGATGTAATGAACAGAAAGGAAGCCGCTGAGATGGCTTCAGGTAACCCGTACAGCTTCCTGCACATATGCAGAGCCGAGATCGATATGCCGGAGCAGGAAAATGTGTACGACAGATCAGTATACGAAAAGGCTAAAAGCAATATAGAAAAATACCTTGAGGAAGGTGTGTTTATAAGAGAGGAAAAGCCGGCGCTGTATATTTACAGGGAAATAATGGACGGCAGGGTGCAGACCGGAATAGTGGGATGCGTGTCCGTGGACGAGTACAAGAGCAACACCATCAAGAAGCATGAATTCACTAGAGTGGAGAAGGAGATAGACAGGATAAATCATTTCGATGTGTGCGACGCCAACACAGAGCCTGTGTTCCTCACATACAGGGATGACAGCAGGATTCGCACCATTCTCGACAAGTTCACAAGGGATAACGCTCCTGTTTACGATGTGACGGCAGCTGACGGTATAAAGCATATACTTTGGGTGATGGATGACGAGACTCTGATAGAAGAGATGACATCCATCTTCGATGAGATTCCGGCATTGTATATTGCGGACGGGCATCACAGAAGCGCTTCGGCATGCAAGGTGGGAGAAAAGAGACGTGAAGAGAATCCCGACTATACGGGAGATGAGGAATTCAATTTCTTCATGGCAGCCATATTCCCTGACAGCGATCTGAAGATATTCGATTACAACAGGGTGGTGAAGGATCTTAACGGCAACAGCTCTCAGGAGTTCATGGAAAAGATCGAAAAGGCGGGCTTTGCTTTGGAGGACATGGGAGAAGAGCCTTATTATCCTGAGCGCAAGCATGTGTTTTCCATGTATCTCGACGGCAGGTGGTACAGACTCACGGCATCGGATGATATCGTTCCCGATCATATCACCGATTCCCTGGATGTGGCTGTGCTGCAGAACAGCCTTCTGGAGCCGGTGCTGGGCATCGAGGATCCGAGAACGGATAAAAGGATAGATTTCGTGGGAGGAATAAGAGGTCTCGGCGAGCTTAAGAAGAGAGCCGACAGCGATATGAAGGTGGCGTTTGCGGTGCATCCTGTAAGCATGGATGATCTGCTGGCAGTTGCAGACAACGATATGGTGATGCCGCCTAAGTCCACGTGGTTTGAGCCTAAGCTGGGAAGCGGTCTCTTCATGCACAGTCTCAAATAGCATGAATCAATGTGTTGTACGAAATGAATAAAATGAAGCGATAAT
The DNA here is from genome assembly GCA_958448635.1 of uncultured Bacillota bacterium. GTDB lineage: Bacteria > Bacillota > Clostridia > Peptostreptococcales > Anaerovoracaceae > Lentihominibacter. Next base: position 32,263 of record CAUDEQ010000009.1, read on the forward strand.
ACTGCGAATCAACGTATAAGCGCTCCTTTGCGTGGTGAAAATACCATGTAAAGGAGCCTTTTATCATGGAAATTAAAAACCTGAAAAAAATAATGATGGTCCTGGGACTTCTGGCTGTAGCTCTGGTGATGAGGCTGGCATATATTCAGCTGGTAGGCCATGATGAGCTGTCTGCCGCTACGAGAGCTCAGTCGCTCATATCTCTGGAAGGAAGCAACACCAGAGGAATAATATATGACAGATACGGTGCGGCGCTTGTAGCTGATGAAAAAAGCTATGTATATATCATAAGCAGAAACAATTACACTAAAAAAGCGGAGACGCTGCTGAAAAAAGCAGGTGCGGAGCTCATCGACAGCAGCGACGGTGAGCATTACGTATATTCCTCCGTCGGATACGATAAGGAAACAGGCAGGGAGCTGATGGAAGGGTGCGGCGCATATATACTTCAGGCTTCCTCACGGTACGGAAGGCAACAGCCGGCAGCCCATCTCATCGGATACGTGAACAAGAGCGATTCATCGGGAGCGGCAGGTCTTGAGCTGATGTTTGATGACCGGCTGGCAGCTCTGGAGCGAAAGGTATATGCAGCGGCAGATGTAACGGGCAGCATCATTCCGGGAAGGGGGCTCATCATAGCTTCCGAGGCGAAAGAGGATTCATATGCGCAGGAGGGCATAAGAACAACCATAGACAGAGAGCTTCAGCTCAAGGTGGAGGAAATAATAGGTGCGAGGGAGAAAAACTGCGCCGTTGTGATTCTGGACGTCAGGACAGGCGGAGTGGTGGCCATGGCATGCACACCGGGATTCGATCCCAAGCAGGCTGATAAATACGTGAGAAGCGAGGGGAATGAACTGGTAAACAAGGCTACTCAGGGTGAATATCCTCCCGGCTCCATATTCAAGCTGGTGGTGGCGGCAGCGGCGTTGGAGCGAGGTGAAGACCGTGGCAGGACATACGTTTGCAGCGGCAGTACGGAGCTTTCCGACATGTCGATAAGATGTGATACGGGAGGAAATGAAGGACACGGGGAAATATCCTTCGAGGATGCCCTCGCTCAGTCATGCAACAGCTATTTCATACAGCTTGCTCAGGAAACGGGAGCTGATGAGATAATCGATATGGCATACGATATGGGCCTTGGAAGGAAAGCTCTTGAGGGATTTCCGCAGGAAAGTGCAGGCCATCTCATGACAGAGAGGGAGAGAGGGGGAAATGCCATAGGGAATCTGGCTATAGGTCAGGGGGAAACTCTGGTGACGCCGCTACAGGTGGCGGCGATGACCAATGTGATAGCTGCAGGAGGAGTGGATAAAGGAGTTCATATTCTTATGCACGACGAGGCGAAAAACGACAGGATCATTTCACAGGATACGGCAGAGATCATCGGCGACATGATGACCCTTGTGACTGAAGAAGGTACAGGAGGGATAATCGGAAAAGGATTCGATGGAAAGCCGGAGGCTGCGGTGAAGACAGGTACTGCCGAGTACGGTGCAAAGGAAAAAAATATGACTCATGGCTGGATGACAGGCTTTACTCCTTGCGATGAGCCGGAGTATACCATAACGGTACTGGTGGAAAACGGAACGTCAGGAGCCCTCTCAGCGGGGCCGGTATTTGCAGAGATAATGGAATATCTCGAAGAATCCGGAAGCTACAGTACGCCGACCCTCACATGAAGGCATGAACGAGACTCCTATGTGGTATCAACGGGAGCCATGATATCCCGCATTTTTTCCAACGCTCTTTTTTCTATCCTCGATACGTATGAACGGCTGATGCCGAGATGCGCAGCAACCTCCCTCTGCGTGAGCGGAGCGGCGCCCATGATTCCGTATCTGTGAATGATGACCTTTTTTTCCCTGTCGGTCAGGGCTTCATTGAGGGCATCCAGCATCAGGCGAATCTGGAGTCTCGTATCCAGATCGTCTATTATAGCATCCTGCTCCGTGCCTAAAATATCGTTTAAGCTTATCTCGTTGCCGTCCTTATCGGTGCCGATGGGGATGTTAAGGGAAACCTCGGAGGAGTTTTTTCGTGATGCTCTTATGGACATGAGGATCTCGTTCTCTATGCATCTGGCAGCATAAGTAGCAAGACGTGTCGAGCGGCTGCTGCTGAAGGTATTGACGGCCTTGATGAGGCCTATGGTGCCTATGGATATGAAGTCGTCCATGGTATGGAACTGAGATGTGTATTTCTTTGCGATATGGGCGACAAGACGCAGGTTTCGTTCTATCAGAATGCTTTTCGCCTCTTCATCACCGTCTTCATACGCCTGTATGTAGTACCTTTCTTCTTTCTCTGAAAGTGGCTTCGGAAATGAAACGCTCATATGTATCCCCCTCTACAGATTTTTTACTATATGCAAAAAGCAGAGGGGAAGTGCCTGACCTTTGCAAAAGAGCCTGCTTCTATTTCATGCTATTTTCTTTCAAAGGACAGACAGTCTGTACACTGATCCATCTTAGGATTTCTCTCGTGAGCGCCTATGGTTATGCAGTCCAGTGAACAGTAATTAGCTGTATTTGCATGGTGCTGACAGCCTTCTACAGTGCATTTGATGCTTTTGTTGATATCCATTTTCATACCTCCCGTTAAAAGTTTTACACTAATTATTATGGCATCTATGAGATAAATTATTTGATGATAATGCAACGCAAGCAGCATATAATACTTGGAATATATGGAAAATAATGGTAAAATAGAATGGCGATACGCAAAATGCAGTGATAAAAAGAAAGGGAAAGGGAAAAATGAATATCAGGGAACTGCCCGGCAGGGAAAAGCCGAGGGAAAAGCTGCTGAAGGAAGGGAGAGACAGGCTGTCAAACATGGAGATACTGGCTATACTCATAGGAAGCGGAACAAGGAAACGCTCGGCCATGGAGCTGGCTGCTGATGTGTTGTCCATGGACAGGTCAGGCATAAGATATCTGGCGGAATGCAGACCGGAGGAGCTGAGCGCCATAAAAGGAATCGGACCGGCCAAGGCATGCGAGCTTCTGGCAGCAGCAGAGCTGGGGAAAAGAATAGCATCTGTAACGGCGGAGGAAAAGAATGTCATAAGGAGTTCATCGGATATAGCCGATATTTTCATGGAAAAGATGAGATACTATAAAAAAGAGCATTTCGTCAGTCTGATGATAAATGCAAAGGGACAGATCATAGAGGAAACGGAGGTGTCCATAGGAGATCTCTGTTCCAGCACAACCCATCCAAGGGAGGTGTTTGTAGATGCTGTGAGAAGAAGCGCAGGCTCAGTCGTATTCGTACATAATCACCCCAGCGGTGATCCGTCTCCCAGCGAGATGGATATAGAAACCACAAAACGGCTCATGGAAGCAGGTGAGATATTGGGAATTCCGGTGCTGGATCATATCATCATCGGCGATGGAGTATATGTGAGCATGAAGGCGATGGGAGTGATCTGATCAGCAGATATGACGGGGAGAGAGGCGGATGACGGCGCAGAGATCAAAGCACAGCATCATAATATGGTTCATGGCAGCGGCAGGAGCGATACTGGTGTTGAGGCTTTTTACCCTGACAATAATTGAATCGGAAAAATGGACGTCATATGCCGAGGATATGTCCATGAGGGTGGTATATGAGACAGGACCGAGAGGAGATATAACGGACAGAAACGGTACGCTGCTGGCCTCCAGCCGTGCCGTGTACTCGGTGAATATAAGCAAGGTGGATATGGACAGAAAAGAAGCGCTGGCCTCGGCGGAGAAGGTGCTGGAGATTATTTCATCCTGCGATGAGGAGCCTGCAGCTTCATATGATGACGTGAAGGAAAGTCTTGAGGATACAGGCTACATGTCATATATGCCTGTGATGCTAGCGGGGGATATATCGGCTGAAACAGCTGAAAAAATACAGGAGGCGGAATATCCGGGAATAATGATCTCCAAGAATTATATAAGGGAATATCCTCAGGGAGCATTGGCGTCACACGTGATCGGATATTTAGGGAGAATATCGGAGAATGAGGAAAAGGAATACGTTGAGGAAAAAGGCTACAGAGCCGACGCCATGATAGGAAAGAGCGGTGTGGAGAAGCTGTGTGAGGACAGGCTTAGAGGTGCCGATGCAGCCAGCAGGCTTCAGGTGGATTCCAGGGGGAATGTAACCAAGCTCCTTGATAAAAGCCGGGTGCATAAAGGTAAAAATGTAAGGCTGACGCTGGATGCGGAGCTTCAGAAAACCACGGAGGAATCGCTGGAAAAGGCCATAGAGCAGGCTTCTCTGGGAGGAGTGTTTGAGAGCCGCTACGGCAATGTTCAGATGTCATACGCTCCCAAGGCGTCGTCGGGGGCTGCAGTGGCGCTGGATGTGGATACGGGGCAGGTACTGGCCATGGCCAGCTCTCCTGATTTTGACCCCAACGATTTTGCAGAGGGGATATCAGGAAAGAAATGGAGGAGGCTTCAGCAGGAAAACCCCAACGATCCGATGAGCCCTGCACCCATGTACAATATAGCGACCATGAGTGCTGTCCAACCCGGTTCCACATTTAAGCCTGTGACGGCTCTGGCAGCATTGAGCTGCGGACTTGACCGGGAGCGAGCTTTGTATGACAAGGGGTACGTATCGGCAGGAGACAGGACCTTTGGGTGCTTTCTGTGGAATGACAGCAGAGCGACTCACGGATATACAGATCTGGAGGATGCCATGAAGGTGTCATGCAACTATTATTTTTTTGACATAGCCACGGGAACGGATCTGGCTTCAGGCAGGTCTCTGGGATATGACAGGAAAATAACGGCCGAAACGGTGACTGATTTTGCAGGGAAGCTGGGGCTTGGTGAAAAAACGGGGATAGAGCTGGAGGAAAGTGCAGGTGTAAGGCCGTCGGAGGAGCTGAAAAGAAGGGGAACGGCAGCGGCTTTGAAGGAGCATCTGATGAAAAACTGCGAAAAATATTTTAAGGACGAGGTCACGGAGAACGCTGAACTGCTGAAGAAAAAAACAGAAAAAATCGTAAATCAGTCAGATAAGGACTTGACTTTGGAGGAAATAATAGGCAAACTAAAAAAGGAAAAAGGTTTAAAACGAGGAAAAATAAGAGAGCTGGCTGAGCTATGCAAATATACGTATTTTGACCGGATGAAGTGGACGATGGGCGACACACTAAACACTTCCATAGGTCAGGGTGACAACGGGTATACAGCTGTTCAGATGGCAAATTACATGGCAACAATGGGAAACGGCGGGACGAGAAATCGAGTCTCGCTGCTGTATGATAAAGAGGCAGAGGACGGAAGAAGGACAGGCATAAGAAGTGAAGATATCGATACGGTACTTGAAGCCATGACTGCTGTTACATCGAAACCGGGCGGCTCACTGTATGGAACGTTTTCCTCACTTCCCTATGCTGTGGCAGCCAAAACAGGTACGGCACAGAGAGCGGGGAAGATAAACACGACTGAAGAAAGAGAATATCTGAGGAGATATCTGCACTTAATAGCGCCTGACGTTACATTGTATCAGATCGAAAAAGAGGCGGAGCGGCTGATGAGAAAATACCCGGAGATTTACGACTCGGAGGGAGAAGCTCTGCACAAGGCGGTGATGGATTTCAGCGACATGGTCGATGGGGAGGGTGAGATAAACAGGTACAAGGAGAGCTATGACAGCTTCGCATGGACTGTGGCTCTGGCGCCTGCCGATGATCCTCAGATTGCAGTTGCAGTAATGATCGTGCAAGGCAAAACAGCTCATAATGCCGCACCGGTGGCACGGGAGATCATAGGAAGTTACGGAGAAAGTTCAAGATGGGAAAAGTTATTTTAGTTTCGTCAGGCAAGGGCGGTACAGGTAAAACCATGTTTGCGGTGAATCTCGGCGCAATACTGGCCAGATACGGCAACAGAGTGATGCTCATGGACATGGACATGGGCCTTAGAAACATGGATATTTATCTGGGCATGGAGAACAGAGTGATATATAACATCATGGATGTTATCTCAGGCGTCTGCAGGATAAAAAAAGCGATGCTCAAGGTGCATGGTTTTGATACTCTCTATTTCATGGCAGCATCTCCATCCCGTGACAACCGCGATTTTACGCCGCTTCATATGGAGGTGCTGTGCAACAAACTGAAGAAGTATTTTGATTACATTATCGTGGACTGTCCTGCCGGCATAGGAGATTTTTTTGATGTATCCATTGCAGCGGCAGATAAGGCTGTCATAGTGACGGAGCCGGAGGTGGCGTCATTGAGAGATGCCGATACTACCGAAAGATATCTCAGGGAAAAATCCGTCAATGATATATCCGTCGTGATAAACAAGGTTAAGGTGGAGCTGATGCAGCAGGGGCTGGTTCCGTCGCTTTCCGAGATAAACGGGATGTTTAAAAGCCCTGTGGCAGGACTGATACAATATGACGAAAACATACACATATCTACAAATAAGGGGATACCTATAGTGTGTAAGAGAGATACATACATAGAGCGAAATTTCATAGAAATCGCAGTGCGGATAATAAAATAGATTTCTTTATCATGACGCCTCGCAGAAAAGCTCTGCCGAGGCGTTTTTTGTTTTTCTCCTAAAGCTTCCGGCGACAGCTGACGCTGAGAAGGAGCCCCACGCCGATCCAGGAGGCCACCATGGACGAGCCACCGTAGCTCATGAAGGGCAGCGTTATCCCTGTTACAGGCATCAGTCCCATGGTCATGGCGATGTTTTCAAAGGCCTGAAAGAAGAACATGCCGGTGAGACCGGCGCCGATGAGGGCTCCCTGAAGATCCATGGCGTATCTGGCAGTCATTAGAGAGCGAAAGATCAGGACTGCGAATAAAAGAATAATCATTAGGCTGCCGATGAAGCCCAGCTCCTCTGCTGCAGATGCGAATATGAAGTCGGAGTCGGGCACAGGAAGAAACCCCAGACTGCTCTGTGTGCCCTGCATCCATCCCTTGCCGGAAAAGCCCCCGGAGCCTATGGCTACCTTGGAATTCCACACCTGATAATTTCCGGGCAGCTCCAGATTATCGGGGTTAATGAAGGCATCTATCCTGTCTTTCTGATAGCCTGCCATAAAAAAATAGATAAGGGGCAGCAGACTTGCGAGAGCCAGAGCGAGACGGCCGATGATCTTCAGCTCGAGCCCTGAGCAGAAGACCATGAAGATCCATATGGCGCAGTATATGCAGCCACTGCCGAAGTCCTCTTTTGAAACAAGCAAAATAAAAGGAAGCCCGTAAAGGGCTGCCGTGATGATTCCTTTGGTGCTGCCAAGCTGACCGCCGGAGTGCGACAGGTGGGATGCCATCAGAATTATGAAGGCTATCTTGACCACCTCTGAAGGCTGAAAGCCTATGGGACCGAGGTCTATCCACGATCTCGAGCCGTTGACCGAGGCGCCCAGTCCGGGGATGTATACGGTCAGCAGCAGGAGAAGGCTCAGTATATATATGGCTTTTTCCAGATCGGTAAAGTATCTGTAGCCCAGCATGAGAACAGCCGCAGCGGCGGCAAGACCTGTCAGCAGGGCTACAGACTGTATGATAACTTCCCTGGAAAGGAAGGTCTCGTTGTTGCGGGTAACGCTCATCAGGCTGATTATTCCCATAAGGGAAAGGCTGAGAGCAGACGCCGGTATGAGATGGTCGCTGCGTTTTAAGAGTTGCGAAAATTTAATCATTTGCGTTCCCCAATCCTTGACTATACAAACAAAAAAGTCTATAATAATATTGTGTGCTTTTAATTAAAATTTATTACCGTACGGTGATGTTTGATATTTACAAGTAACTTTAAATTTGACTATAAAATCGCAAATTGAAAACTGAAAACTGAAGAAAAGGAGGTCGACTATATGGCGGACATTATCATTCCCGTGATAATTGGACTGGTTATGCTCATATTGGGGCTGCTGGTTGGATATATACTTAGAAAAAATGTTGGCGAAAAAACCATAGGTAATGCTGAACAGAAAGCCAAGAACCTGATCCTCGACGCCGAAAACAGAGCGGAGACGCTCAAAAAGGAAATGATTCTTGAGGCAAAGGAAGAGGCGCACAGACAGAGGAGCGACGTAGAAAGGGAGATAAGGGAGAGACGAAATGAGATCCAGAAATCCGAAAGGAGACTGGTTCAAAAGGAGGAATCCATAGACAGAAAACTTGAAAATATTGAGAAAAAAGAAGAAAGCATCACAAATAAGGAAAAGAATCTGATAAACAAGCAGCAGGAAATGGATAAGCTGCTGGAAAAACAGCTGGAGGAATTGGAAAAGATATCGGGCTATTCCATAGAACAGGCCAGAGATATCATACTCCAGAAGGTGGAAAAGGAAGCAAGAAGCGATGCGGCTGCCCTGTATAAGGATATCGAAAGCAAGGCAAAGGACAACGCAGAGAAAAAGGCCAAGGAGATCATAACGGGAGCGATCCAGAGATGCGCTGCCGATCATGTGGCTGAGTCCACAGTATCCGTAGTGCCGCTTCCAAACGATGAGATGAAGGGAAGGATCATCGGCAGAGAGGGAAGAAATATCAGAGCCATCGAAACTCTGACAGGCATAGATCTCATCATAGACGATACGCCTGAGGCAGTCATCCTCTCGGGCTTTGATCCTGTAAGAAGAGAGATTGCAAGGCTTTCTCTTGAGAAGCTCATCGTGGACGGAAGAATACATCCTGCACGCATCGAAGAGACCGTTGAGAAATCGGAGCGTGAAGTAAATGCCATAATCAAGGATGCAGGCGAGCAGGCAACCTTCGAGGTGGGCATTCACAACCTTCACCCTGAGCTGATAAAGCTGCTGGGAAGACTGAAGTACAGGACCTCATACGGACAGAATGTGCTGAAGCACTCCATCGAGGTGGCGCACCTGGCAGGACTTATGGCAGGCGAGTTGGGACTCGATATCACCCTTGCCAAGAGAGCAGGCCTGCTTCACGATATAGGTAAGGCCCTCGACCACGAGCGTGAAGGAACGCACGTCGATATAGGTATGGAGGTGCTGAAGAAGTACAAGGAAACAGAGGCTGTGATAAACGGTATGGCTGCACATCACGGCGACTATGAGCCTAAGTCCATAGAGGCAGTACTTATTGCGGCGGCAGATGCACTTTCGGCTGCAAGACCGGGAGCAAGAAGGGAAACTCTCGAATCCTACATCAAGAGACTGCAGAAGCTCGAAGAGATCGCCAATACTACTGAGGGTGTAGAGAGATCCTTTGCTATTCAGGCGGGAAGAGAGATAAGAATAATAGCCAAGCCTGATGAGGTGGGCGATGATGCCATAGCTCTGCTGGCCAGAGACATTTCCAAGAAGATCGAGTCGGAGCTGGAATATCCGGGTCAGATCAAAGTAAATGTAGTGAGAGAAACAAGAGCCGTAGATTATGCGAAATAGCTGCGGCAAGCTAATTGATAATGACGAAGCAATGTTCGGTTTTGCCGGGGATTGCTTCTGTTTTTGAAAGGAATAAAATGATTTATCTGGACAACAGCGGGACAACTAAACAATATCCCCGGGTAACGGAAGTGATGGTGAAGCACATGGAGGAGATATTCGGTAATCCGTCATCGCTTTACCAGCTCGGTGTGGACAGCGAAAAGTCTGTTAAAAACGCACGGAGACAGCTTGAGGCTGCCATGGGTCTTACGGGAGGCAGAGCAGTCTTCACCTCAGGCGGCACCGAGGCAGACAACATGGCGATTTTCGGAGCGGCCAAGGCGCTGAAAAGGCGAGGCAGGCGTATCGTGACCTCGATGGTGGAGCATCCGGCAGTGCTGGAATGCTGCAGGAGTCTTGAGAAAGAGGGCTTTGAGGTGATATACGTCGGCGTTGACAGACGGTGCAGGTTGGATGAGGCACAGCTGGAGGCAGCCATAAACCATGAGACGATACTGGTCACGCTGATGCATGTGAACAATGAAACGGGAGCCATCATGCCGGTGGAAAAGGTAAGGGAAATGATGGACAGGGCGAAGGCTCCGGGAATTTTTCATACCGATGCCGTACAGAGCTTTGGAAAGCTTCCGCTTTGCAGCGATGCCGATGCTGTTTCCGTCAGCGGCCACAAGATACACGGACCTAAGGGAACAGGCGCCCTTTGGATAAGAGACAAGGTCAATATCCCGGCCTTCATCGAAGGCGGCGGTCAGGAGGGCGGCAGACGTTCGGGAACTGAAAATGTGCCGGGCATTGCCGGGTTCGGAGAAGCAGCCCAAATGAGCCGAGAGGATATCAGCGCTGAAATGTTGCGTATCTCTCAGATGAGGCAGTATCTCATCGAAGGACTGAGGACATCTCTCGACGATATCATCGTAAACAGTCCGGAGGAGACAGGAGAGCAGGCGGGAATGTGCTGTGCGAGCGTGCTCAACGTGAGCTTCATGGGAACGAGAGGAGAGGTGCTGCTGCATACTCTGGAGCAGGACGGGATATATGTGTCCACGGGTTCTGCATGTTCATCCAACAAAAAAGGACAGAGCCATGTGCTGAAGGCCATGGGACTTGGAGACAGACAGATAGAAGGAGCTATAAGATTCAGCTTTGGCAGGATGAACAGCGTTGATGAGATGGATGTGGTCATCGACAAGGTAAGCGAAGCCGTGAAGCGCTTCAGGAGGCTGGGAAGCTTCCGATGACGGACGGTGATGCCTGACTGAATGTTATCCATCCGTTGATGTTGAATAAGGGCATAGACAGGAGAATAAAATGAGCGAAATAACGAACAATGAACATATTTTTATCGTAAGATGCGGCGAGGTGGCCCTCAAGGGCATGAACAAGCCGTACTTTGAGCGAATGCTGGTGGAGAGGATAAAAAAGCTCCTGAAGAAATTCGACGGTGTTTCCGTCAGAAGGCATGAAGGGCTGATCTTCGTCAGAGCAGATAAGAGTCTGGATAAGCAGGCTATAATCAAGGAGATATCAAAGGTATTCGGTGTAGCGTCCATAAGCCCTGCAGTGGAGTGCGAAAGCACCATGGAGGCCATCGGAAGGGCTGCAGTGGAGTACATGATGGAGGCCATAAATGAGAGGGGTGTAAGCACCTTCAAGGTGGAAGCAAAGCGTGCGGACAAGAGTTTTCCGGTAAAATCTCCTGATATAGGACGTCAGATAGGCGCTGCCGTACTCAAGGGCTGCAAGGTTCTCAAGGTAGATGTACATCACCCTGATTGTCTGCTGTTCGTGGACGTGAGACATGACAGGTCCTACATATATCAGGACAAGATACAGGGTTTCGGAGGACTGCCTCTGGGTACCAACGGCAAGGGTCTCTCGCTGCTTTCGGGAGGAATAGATTCTCCTGTGGCAACGTGGATGATGGCCAAGAGAGGTATGATGATAGAGGCGATCCATTTTCATTCATACCCTTATACAAGTCAGCGAGCGCAGGAGAAGGTAGAGGAGCTGGCAAGGCTTGTCGCCACATACTGCGGAAGGTTCAAGATGCATGTGATAAATCTGCTTCCGATACAGGAGCAGATCGTTCAGAACTGCCCGGAGGAGGAAACCACCATACTCGTAAGGCGGTTTATGATGAGAATTGCTCAGAAGGTGGCGGAAAATACAGGCTGCGGTATGCTGATAACAGGTGAAAATCTCGGTCAGGTGGCGAGCCAGACTGCCGAATCCCTTATCGTAACGGATTCGTCGGTGACGATGCCTGTTATGAGGCCTCTCATCGCCATGGATAAGGTGGATATAATGGATAAGGCCATGGAAATCGGCACATACGAGACTTCAATACAGCCATATGAGGATTGCTGTACGGTATTCCTTCCTAAGCATCCTGTGACAAAGCCTAAGCTTGAAAGGATACTGGAGTCTGAATCAAAGCTGGACTGCGAGGCGCTCATTGCAGCGGCTGTTGAATCCGAAGAGGTCATCGACATCTATCCTGAATAATGCGCAGTATAAAACGGCGGGAAATTCTTCCGCCGTTTTTTGATTCATTCAGCCAGTTTCCACAGCAGCGCTTATCTGAGCGGCCATCTGTGGAAATTATCGTTATATTCTTCTGATTTTCCACATATACAGCTCATGTCACTGTTCGTTTGTGGAATCCATGATATGTTGCCGGCCAGTTGTCAGGCTGGTATTTCATGCGACTTTGCTGCATCGTTTTGGAATCTCAAAATAATGATAAGAGCATCGGGTTTTTGAGACTATTTCACTTTCTGATGTATAAAACTCTCCAAATTGGACGTATGGTAGCAGTTGTTTTGAGACTTTGAGCTTACCGGCTGCTCGGAGACAACTAAAAAGTAACAAAATAGCTATATTAGTTACCGCCATTTGGAGACTTTTCCTTAAGGATGGCGCTCACAGCAGTTATGTCCGTATAATGGTGTAAATTCAAAATTAACAAAAGTTTGAGCCATG
>CAUDEQ010000010.1 GCA_958448635.1 uncultured Bacillota bacterium
GGCCCAGTTGGCCCAGTTGGCCCAGTTGGCCCAGTTGGCCCTAGCTGGCCTTGCGGTCCCATAGGACCTTGAGCTCCAGTAGGACCTGTAGGCCCTGCAATTCTGGCCATACATTTACAACAGTATATAGGACACGAAAAATAATGCTGGTTATTGTTGTAATCTGACATACTTTTCCAACTTTCTTTTTATGGTTTATCACAGTATATTCTCTAAAGAGTTAAATAGCTACTTAAAAGCATTTTTATTCAGATGTTGTAGCTGGGAATTAAATCAAACTATCTTGCTGCAAATAAAAATATAATCAACTGTGAAGCTTTATGTGTTTAAAGTCTTGCTGATTTTGTTGTGCGTATATTAATGGCCCAGTCGGACCTGTCGGGCCTGTCGGGCCTGTTGGGCCTTCTGCTCCCTCTGCTCCTGCCGCTCCGGCTTCTCCTGTTGGACCGGTCGGACCTGTCGGACCTGTCGGGCCTGTCGGGCCTGTTGGGCCTGTTGGGCCTTCTGCTCCCTCTGCTCCTGCCGCTCCGGCTTCTCCTGTTGGACCGGTCGGACCTGTCGGACCTGTAGGGCCTGTTGGGCCTTCTGCTCCTTCTGCTCCTGCGGCTCCGGCTTCTCCTGTTGGACCGGTCGGACCTGTCGGGCCTGTTGGGCCTTCTGCTCCTGCCGCTCCGGCTTCTCCTGTTGGTCCTGTCGGGCCGGTCGGACCTGTAGGGCCTGTTGGGCCTGTCGGGCCTGTTGTTTCCGTAACCGTTACAAGATTAAAGTCCGGTGAGGTTCCCGGTGTTCCCATCGGTGCATCTGTATTTGCCTGATAAAGCGCACCATCATAATAAATCAACTCACCTGCATCATATATGGTTCCCGTAACAAATGCACCCACGGAGTCCAGGCCTGCTCCTGTCGGACCTGTCGGTCCTGTCGGCCCCGTTGCTCCCGGCAAGCCTTGTGCTCCTGTCGGTCCTGTCGGACCTGTTGCTCCCGGCAAGCCTTGTGCTCCTGTCGGCCCCGTTGGACCTGTTGCTCCCGGCAAGCCTTGTGCTCCTGTCGGTCCCATTGGGCCTGTTGCTCCCGGCAAGCCTTGTGCTCCTGTCGGTCCCGTTGGGCCTGTACGTCCTGGAAATCCTACCGGACCTTCCGGTCCTACAGGGCCTTGTGGTCCACGTGGCCCTCTTGGGCCGGGGAAGCCTCTGGGACCCGGACACCCCATGGGTCCGGTCGGTCCCGTCGGGCCAGTCGGACCTGCCGGGCGACAGCTGTTACAGCAGCATCCGCTGCCGTTTTGATTATTAAAAAGCATATGCTTTCCTCCTTATCGGTGTTTACCTTGCAATAATGCCGAAAGCCTAAATTGTCAAATCACCGGCTTCCAGCCGTCAGGCGCATACTTACGCCTATACCTTACCATATGCTTTTCATCATCGAAATGCCACCCTTCACTTTGCAGCCAATGCCTTTTCAAAATATTTCTGATTAATCCTTACAAACTCGTTATCAGGTCTTAAAACCGCTGCTCTCAAATGATACTGCCATGCCGCATTCAGGTCTCCCATCCTGTCATAGCATATGCACAGCTGAACAAGCGGTATGAAATCGTGATATTCCTTCTGCTCAAATCCTCCCCTTTCCGTCCTTTCAGGTGCCGTCAGCGCCTGAGCATACCAGTATGCTGCCATTTCAAATTCATTTTTCTCCATAAGCGCCCTGCCTAGCTCACAGCATATTTCAGCCCTCGGCACATCATACAAAAGACTCCTCAGCAGCAGCTTGATGCGCCTTTCACCGTCCCCCGTCTTTTCAAAGCATCTGGCCGCCTGAAGACACGCATCTATCTTGTTTTCATTCCACCCGTCCTTCATATCAAGAAAACGCTCCAGTACCGCTGCAGCCTCCCGATACCTGGCGTGATACAACAGCTCTCTTCCGTAGTAAAAGGTGCTTCTGGCATCAAAGCTCTCCCCCTCCGCTATCATCCTTTCGTATATACGAAGATTTCTGTCGGGATCGCCTGCCTTTTCCTTTCTATGCTCTATTTCCACATCGGTATGCACTATCTTTCCGGCGGGAGTGATAGCCTCATGGACACGCCCCTTCCATACGAATCCCATGGCCTTTCTCAGTATACGCTCCCTGTAATATGAAAAGCTGGCAGCCCCCGTTTCGTCAAAACCTGCAGCGTATTTCATCATGACGACATCTGTATCGGACTCCAGCTCTTCCTTCAGTTTTCTTATTCGCTCTATGTTGTCATCTGTTATCATATCGTCTGCATCCAGCCACATCCAGTATTCCATGGATGCCTTTTCGCAGGCGAAATTCCTTGCGGCAGCAAAATCATCCTTCCACTGAAAGTCAAAGACCAGCGGCGTATACTTCAGGGCGATATCACGTGTCCCGTCTGACGAGCCTGTGTCCACTATCACGATCTCATCCATCACGGGACTGACCTTTTCCAACAGCCGCCCTAAAACAGCCTCCTCATCTCTGACGATCATACATAAGCTTATGCGGATCATAATGACCTCCTTATTCATCATACATGTCCTGCCTTTCATCTCTTCAAGGCAAACATTCAGCTACTGATATACTATTTAAAAGATGATATAAGGTGTCATATTTACAAATGTGTATCCGGGAAATCATTGCTGCCGTCAATCTCTAAGATCATCTATTTCGCCCATATCCGGCAGCCATATATGGGAAGCATCCACAAACCCGCTTTTATCCCGGCTCTGCCCGTTTATGGATGACGGTATCTCTCCGTCAAGCTGCTTTCTCACCGATATCGCTCTTGCGGTACAAAAATCTCTGAAGGTTCTCACACCTGTCAGATAATCCTCATACGAGCAGTACGCCGTAGGGTCCACCTCTACATACGGAGATATCATTTTGGAAATTTCCGCCGTCTTCATATCGAAGTATCCGTTTTCAAAATATGTTTCGATGAAATCATCGTACAAGCTGTGATAGAGCTTGTAATATTCTTCGTGGAGCATCAGATTGTGGAACATTGGCCTGTTGGTCATCACCTCTCCGTCGGCAGGAGTATCTATGGGGAAGTTGACGTAAAGCCCGGCATCGTTTACAGGCTCAGGCATACCCAGAGAATATGTGCAAAATGCCAGATTGTAATCCCATGGCAGCATGCTCAGGACTCCATCCTCCTCGTAAAGGAAATAGTTGTGTCCCGTAGGTCCCAGATAGCTGTCCAGATTGATTACGAATGATTGTACCGTGAAATACCTCATCACCTCATCCACATTCACAGCCTTTTCAGGCTCTTCGTTTTCGGAAAGCACTTTGAGCGATTCTATGAGGCGCTTTTCATCCTCTGCCGATGTCTTGAATTTAGCCTTCCTGAATATGTTGTCATAGTTTTCAGGGTCGTCGCCGGTATATTTCAGAGCCACATCGTTGTTGGGAGCATATACGTCCTTGTAGTCAGGCTTGTAGAGCTTGCCGTGGTTCTTGCCAAAGCTGCGCTTTGCAAAGGCCTCCTCCGGCTCCTCAAGCGCCAGATACAGCCCCCAGTCGTATCCGTTCACCTTTATCCATGCGTAACTGCACAGTGGCGCCGGAACCTCCATGTGACGCATCATATCATATGCCATGTAGTTTTTGAGATAGCTGTTGTCCTGAAATGATGCATCCAGATTCAGCTTGTCCAGACCGTAATACGAGCCCCCGTCTGTATAATGGTCAAATTCCACCTTGAAGCTGTATCTCGACAGGCCGTATTCCTCCACGAGGCTTCTGGAATTGTTTCCTTTCACCCTCAAGCCGACATTATTGAATTGTTCACCGTCTATGACTATATCGCACGATATGTATTCCTCCTGCGGCGCATTTTCCAAAAAACCCTCCCAGTCATCGACCTTCAGATCTATTTCATGGACATACCCGTCATCGAATATGCGCTTCTGGTATTCAGGCTCATCAGTGGATTTTCTGATGCCCAGAAACTCTCCGAACATAAATGCCGTCGTTATCACAAGCGCCACCAGTATTACAGCAATACATATACGATCTATGTGCCTGCTTTTAAGCATCTATCCTACCCCATGTAATCGCCGTTATACGAAACCATCACAACATTGGTTATGCCTTCGGTTTCAGCCAGTCTGTTGACAAAATCCGTTTCTCCGTCCTTTATCCTTATTTCATAATTCAGCTCGATATCTCCTGCAGTCACCGTCTTGCTTTTCAGCGAAAGCTTTCTCACATTGCTCTCCACAAATTCATGTGCGGCCCTCTCCTCATCATCGGAGCCGCAGTGAAATACGAGAATATAAGGTCTGTCCAGAGTCTTCTTCTCTGAAAAGATCAGAAGGATCACAGCTATGAATACGCTTCCGAATACAGCCAGCACGATGAGTCCTGCCGCCAGCACTATTCCTGCCGCTATGCTCCAGAAGAGGAACACTATATCCATAGGCTCCTTGATGGCGGTACGAAACCTGACAATGGAAAGAGCACCGACCATACCCAGCGACAACACCACGTTGCTGCTTATGGCCATTATAACCAGCGTCGTTATGAGCGTCATCGCTATGAGGGAAAGTCCGAAGCCCGCCGAGTACATAACTCCCGTGTAAGTCTTCTTGTATATGAAGAAAATCAGAAGCCCCATCGCAAACGCCAGTAAAAATGTGAGCAGCATATCCAGCGGTGAAACAGTTGTCACGTTATCTAAAAATCCCGATTTGAAAATATCCTGAAAAGTCAATGCTTTTTCCTCCTGTAAAACGCATTATCTGGTTTATTACATACTTTTATGCTTTGCGCAATGCAATCTTCTATTGATACCTTCTCGCCACTGCGTACTTGGAATAGGCAGTGGATTTTCGCCCAATGTCGCCTATCATCAGCCTTACCACGTCCGGAATGAACTCATCGTACTTCACCTCCAGTACTGCAACGCCCTCGGTCATATCCAGCTTGGCATCGTGGAGCCTGAAGAAGCAGTCCGTTCCTGTATATGTGGCAAGGTCTGTATCTATGGTCACACGCACATTTCCCGGCGTATACATGAATGCCTCCCTGTTGTACGTCACTATCCTTGCCGGCTTCAATAGCTGACCTCTGAGCTTGCTGTAAAACTCAGCCAGCAGGGGATCGCCCCTTTCCATGAGAAAGGCTATGTCACCATGTATTATCCTCATGCATTCATCCTCTGTCAGCCTGGCAGATCTCTTGGCGCAGAGGCCTCTCGTCTTGTATTTTTTTTCCAGCCTGATGAAGCCGGTATCATCGTTGTAGTAACGTATCCTGAACTTCTCACGATCTCGTACACCGTCCAGCTTCTCCCTGAGAGCCTTATCATACGGAGTGTCAAAATAAAGACTGCTCACACGGTATGAACCGTGTGAGTCAGCATAATCATCGTGCTTCATAATCCTTGCCAGTCGTCCTGAGAGAATCATCGCTTCCGCATGATTTATATTGTATTTGATTTCATGTCGAAGCTTCTTTGGCTTCTTTTCCATTATTGCCGCATTAGTCATCGTAGTTACTGTTGCCGCTGTCGGAATCGTTGTCATCGTAGCTGGAATTTCCGTAGTTGCTGTTTCCGGACGAGCTTGATGAATCATCGTAGTTGCTGTTGCCGGATGAGCTTGATGAGCCGCCGTAGTTGCTGTTGCCGGATGAGCTGTTGTAGTTGGTATTGGTTCCGTCATAATCTGTAGCCGCTCCGTAGTTGCTGTTGTATCCGTCATAGTCAGTATTGCTGTAGTTGGTGTAGCTGTTTCCTGACTGAACGGCGCTGTCGATCTTGGTTTTAGCAGCCTTGTAGTTTGTATCGCCGTAATCAGATACTGAGTATTCCTTGATTCCGTAGTTGCTCTCTCCTGAAATTACGACTTTTCCCATCACGTTCTTTCCATCGAATACCGCCTTGACGTTCTTCACTATATTGTCGAGAAAGTCATCGTCCGGCATCTTTGAGCCTTCCTTTATCTGGATGTTGATGTCATTTCCCATTCCGGCAGCATCTGCCTTGGTGATGAAGCCTTCCTTCTCCATCAGAGCGATCAGCTGGGATACTATCTCATCTGTCGGCTTGCCTTCGTATTCCGACAGCTTATCCATCAGCTTTCCGGCATCATCGTTTACAGGCATTATCGAAACAACATTGCCGTCTTCATCGTAGTTAATCTCGAATTCAGGATTCACCTTGAGTACGAGAGTTCCTGCCGATGCAGTCTCTGTTCCGCATCCTGCGAAAGCTCCGAAGCCCAGTACAAGTACCATAACCGCTATGAGTATTTTTATCGTTCTTTTATTCTTCATTGTAATCGTCCTCCTTATCTTTGATGATGCGATTTTATCGAATGATTATTAAAGAAATATTAGAATACTTAAAAAGATTTTAATTTTTTTCATCTTGACATTTATTATCTCGTATGGCAATAATTTATCAATGAAGGGGTAGGAAAGGCAGGTTCATTTTGAAAATCCTTATCGTGGAAGATGAAAAAGATTTGAGAGATATACTGACAAAGAGATTGAGAAAGCACTATACCGTGGACGCCTGCGGCGACGGAGAGGAGGCCCTCGATTATTTCAGCATCTACAAATACGATGTTGTGATTCTCGACATAATGCTTCCTAAAATAGACGGCCTGCAGGTTCTCAGGAAGATACGCAGCAGCGGAAGCGAGACTCCCGTGATAATGCTGACAGCCAAGGGTGAGGTGGAAGACAAGGTCTCCGGGCTTGATGCCGGAGCCGACGATTATATCGTAAAGCCCTTTGCCTTCGATGAGCTTCTGGCAAGAATCAGAGTTATGACAAGAAAGAAATCATCCGTAAAAAGCTTTGTCATAACAGTAGGCGACATCACTCTCGATACTGCTTCAAAGACAGTCACCCATGGAGGAGTTCCCGTATCTCTGACGTCAAAGGAATACATGCTCCTTGAATATATGATGCGTCATCCCGGCATAACACTTACAAGAACACAGCTGGAGGAGCAGGCATGGGACAGCAGCTTTGAAGGAGGCTCCAATGTGGTGGACGTCTACATAAGATATCTAAGAAAAAAGCTCGATGATAAACACGACGTCAAGCATATAAAGACAGTCTACGGAATGGGCTACCGACTGGAGGGCGGCGATGAAGAAAAATAAATCCATAAAAATAAGGATAACCTTCTGGTATACCCTTATCATAACTCTGGTGCTTGGCATCGCTCTGGGCGGTGTATTCCTCGCTTCGGAGCGGTACAGCATGACAGGTATGAAGGAGGAGCTCATCGATGAGGTCAGCGACCTTGAGGAGGATATCCTGAGCTTTCCGGATTATTTTCCCGGAAGCGATTTGATGCCATACTACGATGACGGCATACTGTTGAGCGTATACGATTCGGAAGGAAAATTCATAAACGGCATCGTTCCCGACAGATTTCCCATTGAACAGCCCTTTGTAAATAAAAAGGTCAATACGGTAAGCAACGATCTGGACAGATGGTATGTCTACGACAAGGTCATCGTATGGAAGGATGACTCGGTATACTGGATAAGAGGCATCAACTCCTACAGTTCCATCGCTCAGATGGTGGATGTCTTGAGAAAATGGGTACTGATACTCATCCCTGCTCTGATCTTCTTCACTGCATTCATCGGATATATGATGATATCCCGATCTCTGAGACCTGTACAGAAAATGACTGACAGGGTGAATGAAATAAAGGCATCCTCAGACCTGTCGCTGCGGCTCCCAAGGCCCCCGGCAGGCGACGAGCTTTCATACATAGCAGACACCTTCAACGACCTGCTGGAAACTCTCCAGGATCAGTTCGTCAGGGAAAAGCAGTTCAGCTCCGATGCCGCCCATGAGCTTAGGACGCCCATAAGCGTCATCCTCTCCCACTGTGAGTATATGCTGGAGGATATGGACTTGGATGAGGAGCAGCGGGAAGAGGTGTCCATCATATATGACAAAAGCCGTCATATGTCCGAGCTTATAGATGCGCTGCTGATGATATCACGTACCGAAAAGAAGAATTATCGTATAAATATGGACGATATAGATCTCTCCATGCTGGCCGAATCAATCGTCGATGACATGAGTCCGACCGCTGCACAGAAAAATATAACCATAAAGCTTTCGGACCATCTGGAGGATCCACAGTACACCGGAGATATGACGCTGATGGTGAGGCTCTTCTCCAACATGATTTCCAACAGTATCAAATACGGCAAGGATAACGGCCATATCCTTATACAGATGCGGGAAGAAAACGGCCTGATCCACCTGCTGTTTGAGGATGACGGAATAGGTATCCCTAAGGACAGCATAGACAGGATCTGGGACAGATTTTATCAGGTGGAGGACAGCCGCGCCAAGGACAGAGGCTTCGGACTGGGACTCTTCATGGTAAAACGTATAGTGCAGCTCCACAAGGGAGGCATAGAAGTTTCCAGCACCTTCGGAGTAGGAACCAGATTCGCAGTTACTCTTCCCAGACTGTCTGGGCCGGAAGAGGAACAGGCACAGCAGGAGGAACAGCAAGAACCGGAAAACAAGAAAAATCAAGAGCAGACACAGCAAAAAGAGGATAAGCAGACCTGGGATAAAAAGTAAAGGCAATTCAGCAAAAAAGCGTTTCCGGCGATCTCCATAATTGCAAAGCAAAAGAATCGCCGAAAACGCTATACTGTTTTTTCAAAAGGCGGCAGCTTTACATTTCTCGTCAACTCTGCCTCTGCCTTATCTCTTCTTTATTTTTTATTTCTTCCAAACAGCCTTCCGAGGAAGCCTCTGAAACCTTCCTTCTGTACCGTTACCGGCGTATCCTCATGGAAGGTCATGTTCATAAATGTGAGCTGACTGTCGAGGGTGTACCGTTCGCCCTCACACTTGCGTATATACGAGCCGTCAGGCTGCATGCTTCCTGCCTTTGCATTATCCTTGAGCTGAACGTTGAGGATATCTATGAGGAGACGTTTAATATCCTCATCATATACAGGAGCGGCGATCTCAACTCTTCGGCTGAGATTTCTCGTCATCATGTCGGCTGACGATATGAACAGCTCCGCATCGTCGCCCTTTCCAAAGCAATATATACGTGCATGCTCCAGATACCTTCCCACTATGCTTGTCACCTCAAGGTTCTCTGTTTCCGCAGGTATTCCCGGCCTGATACAGCATATTCCTCTGACTATCATCTGTATCTTTACGCCTGCCCTGGATGCCTCCGCCAGCTTATCTATAACCTCTCTGTCTGTCACCGAGTTCACCTTCATGCAGACATAGCCTTCGGCGCCTTTTTCAATCTGCTTATCGATCTTTTCGCATATGGCCGATTTTATACCCTTAGGTGCGACGAGAAGCGATTTGTACTCCCCATCCAGATTGGCCGTCAGCATGTTTCTGAAGAATGCCGTTCCGTCAAGCCCAATTTCCTCATTGGCCGTCATTATGCTTATATCCGTATACATGGCATTCGTCTTCTCATTGTAGTTTCCTGTGCCGATTTGGGTGATGTAGCTGTATCGACCTCTCTTGTATGAGGTTATAAGACATATCTTGCTGTGGCACTTGAAATTCTCGATGCCGTATATTACCTTGCAGCCGGCCTCCTCCAGCATCTTCGACCAGCCTATGTTGTTCTCCTCGTCAAATCTTGCCCTCAGCTCCATCATTGCCACAACTTCCTTACCGTTTTCAGCTGCTCTGCATAAGGCTCTGACTATCTTTGAGGACGAAGCAAGGCGATATATCGTGATCTTTACAGAAACCACCTCCGGGTCATCTGCCGCTTCATTCAGCAGCATGATGAAGGGCTCCACGGAATCGAACGGGAAAAACAGCATCCTGTCTTTTTGGCGTATCTGATCCATTATGGACAGATCCTTGCTCATATCTGCAGGCCATTTCGGCGTGTATTCGGTGTTGGACAAGTTTTTTTGCGTCTGCTCCTGCAGCTTTCCTATCATTTCAAAGATACACTTCATGTTGAGAGGCGTCTTGTCGATATATACCTGACGCGGTTCCACGTCCGTCATCTTCATCAGCTCTTTTCTGAAGCTGTCGGAAATGCTGCGGTCTATCTCAAGGCGCACAACAGCCAGCGTCTGACGTTTTCTCAGCAGCTTCTGCACGTAATTTCTGAAATCCGTATCACTGTCGTCGAACTTTTCCGAGTCAAAGCTTACGTCTGCATTCCTCGTAACTGAGAACACACATGACTCTTCCTCTTTGAATTTGCCGTAAAGACCCGGCGCCCTGTTGAGTATTATCTCCTCTATCCTGATATACCTGCCGCTGTTTCCCAGCATTACTATCTGAGGCAATATGTCCGGCACAGGAGTGAATGCCAGAGACTTCTTGTCATTTTTATCTCTTACGAAGGAGGCTACATATAGTCCCTTGCTGCTGAAATTAGGCTTTGGGTGCCTGCTGTCTATCACCTGTGGAGAGAGGATGGGCAGTATTTCCATATCGAAATACCTTTTGACATACTCCTTTTCCACGAACGTCAGTTTCTTATACGGCACATCGACTACGCCGTGTTCCTCCATCTGATCGCAGACGGAGGAATATATGCGCCTTTTCTTTTCTATCAAACCCTGAGTCACACTGTATATGCTTTCAAGCTGCTCCTCTGCGCTCATCCCCGTCTTATTATCGAGGTAATCGTCTCTTATGGATGAAATGTCAAAAAGGCTCCCCAC
The DNA here is from genome assembly GCA_958448635.1 of uncultured Bacillota bacterium. GTDB lineage: Bacteria > Bacillota > Clostridia > Peptostreptococcales > Anaerovoracaceae > Lentihominibacter. The sequence goes on from CAUDEQ010000010.1 coordinate 10,680, forward strand.
GCGAATCATGAAAAACTCATCGAGATTCGTGGAGAATATGGAAATAAATTTCAGCCTTTCAAGGAGAGGCACGTTCTGATCCATCGCTTCCTCAAGCACCCTTTTGTTGAAGCGGAGCCAGCTCAGCTCTCTGTTCTGCGTGTAGCTGTACTGATTTTCTATCCCAGAACCTTTTGACATAAATATCCCTCCCTTACTCCGTAGCTGCTTACTATGATTTCTTTCGCCTTCGTTTTATCCGCAATGCTCTTCATTATCATATATCCCGGTATTATGGTATGGATACGCTCAGGATCCACCTTAAGTATCACGTCTACCGCTTCCTTTCTGTCGCCTGTAAGGACCTCTCCTATTTTTTCCAGCTCCCGTTTTGTCATCACATTGTCAGCAGGAGATATCAGCTCCAGATATCTTGCGAACTTAAATATTGATCTTGCAGTACCGCCTGTACATATAAGGCTGTCGTAGACGTCTCCCTTATGAAGCGGCATTTTTTCCAGCTCGGTGCAGATCGCTTTTTTTATGGACTTTAGAGATTGCTTCTCCGGCAGTATTTGTTTGACGCATTCCTTATACAGCTTTAGGGAGCCCATCCTGTAGCTGTGGGTGGATAGAAGCAATCCGTTTTTAAACTTCACGATTTCTGTACTTGCGCCGCCTATATCTATAAAAACACCGTCATTTACGCAAAGCTCACGCATAACGCCATTGTACCCCAGAAGCGCCTCCTGCTCACCTGTAACGATATCTATCTTGAAGCCTGTTGCTGCGCTGATCTTTGCAGTCGCTTCATCACTGTTCACAATATTACGAAGCGATGCCGTTGCAAATACAAAGGCGCGATCCGTTATATTAAAATCTTCAAGGGTACCCTTAAACTCCATGAGCAGATCACAAGCACGTTTTATTCCCCTATTGCTTATACATCCCTTCTCCACGTATCCGGCAAGACCGGCCATTTTCTTATCCTTGAATAAAATCTTAAAATTTCCGTTTTTTACCTTGTATACGGTAAGCCTTATCGAGTTTGATCCGATATCTATCACAGAATATTTCATTTATCACTCCTGTTGTGTCGTCTTAATATTTATATTTTTAACTATTCGGCTTATTATATATTTTTTTGTTGCAACATTCTATCTCTTAATTGTAAAATCTTATGTTAATTATTCTTTAAGATTCCGGTTTTATCGTTGAATTTCTTTTTCAACCGTTAACAGTCGTGATTATCCGTCCTGTCATCACAAGCTCAGACAGGCTGTTGAGGAAACCGCCCCGGTCATATCATCTGATGCCGTGATTGTTTTCACAACAAAAAACCTGTACAGAAAACCCTTGTTCAAAAGGTTTTGTACAGGCTTTTACATGCGTCTTTTTTCGATTCACATGATTTTATGTATTGTTTCTTTCTTCATCGTTCAGACAGATATTCATCTTTCCGACAGCATTCTTTTCAGCAGAGCTTCTCTGTTGTTAATGAAAAGCTCTGTCACCTTGTAGCTCTCTGTATCCTCATATTCACAGCTGCGCACCTCTCCGTCGTCAAAGGATATGATTTGGGCGTCCGGTATTCCCAGAAGAATAGGTGAATGCGTAGCGATAATGAATTGCGAGCCTCCTTTGGCGCAGGCATATATTTCCATCATGAGTGTCAGCTGCCTTTGTGGAGATAATGCTGCTTCCGGCTCATCAAAGATATAAAGTCCCCCCGGTCGCAGCTGATTCTGTACGAGAGCCAGAAAGCTTTCCCCATGCGATTTCTGATGATATTTCTCCGATGGATGAAGAGGATCCGCATACTCCTCCTCCTTTGTCGCCACATTGTAAAAGCTTTCAGCTCTCAGAAAATATCCCCACCCGGCTTTTCGATAGCTTTTTGTAACTCTTAATGCTTTATGCAAAGGAGAATGACTGTCGTATGTGGAAAAAGAGTAATTCTTCGTTCCGCCTTCAGGGTTGAATCCGTACGCCACCGCAATAGCCTCCAACAATGTGGACTTGCCGCTGCCGTTTTCTCCCACGAAAAAAACGATGGGCTTTTGGAATTCCAGAGTATCCATACTCCTTATGGTCTCTATTTCACGAAGATAGCTGTCCTCCTCCACTTCATTCCAGTCAATTTTTATTCGTTGTATAAACTGCTCATTCATATGTCCTACTGCCTCTTGTCAGTTTCTATAAGGGAAACATATATCACACTTTTCCTTGTTTTGATTGTTTTGCGCTTATTTAATCCATTTTTATTATAACAAAACCCTGACAAAAATAAACTCCTCGCTTCCACGATGTAAGTGAGGAGTTTTTCTTCTTGAAAAAATATACTTAAATAAACAATTCATTTTCCTTACGCTGTGAGCAGGCTTTCTTGATTGCCAGAGCAGCAACAGATACCAAGGCACCATTGACTTTTCTCGCCTTGTGCGGGCATCCGGCGACGCAGCGCATACAGGAAATGCACTTTTTCCCATCTGCCGTTTTGATGGCCTTTAAATCGATGGCCTGCACCGGACATCGTTTCGCACAGAGACCGCATTGCGTGCAGGCTGAACCGGCTTTCGGCACAAGAGGTGTGCTGCCTGCCTTTTTATAAGGTCGGTTTCCCGGAATAGACGGCTTTTTCAGATCACCGCTTTGAAGCTTTTCATTTATCCTGTCGGCAAAACCGGAAAGCTGCGCAAAGTCTCCGCTGTCAGGTCTCCCTGTCGCATACTGATGCATGATAGAGTGTTCCGCAACGGCGGAAACTGCAGCGATGACATGGAATCCACATCCCTCGGCAGCATCCTCCATCTGAGCCAGAGTATCCTCATAGTCACGATTCCCATATACGGCTGCAAGAATACATTTGGCTCCGTTTCCCCTGATTTTGCCAAGTCTTTCAATGGCCACCTGCGGGGCAAGCCCACCGAAGGACGGCATCGCTATCAGTGCCACATCCTCAGACTGAAAAGTGACTTTTGAATAATCTTCATCAGGATTTGAAAGATCGATATCAACGATTGACGGCCACCCTTCGGAAATCAACTTTGAAACTTTTTCAGTTCTTCCTGTGGGACTAAATAGAATATTAACATATTTCATACAAGCAATCCTCCTGTGATGTAAAATTTAGAACTACACCTAAGGCATATTATACAGCCGGAGAGGTGTAATGTCAATATTTACACCATGGTGGGATTATGATAAGATAAAATCAGGAGGAATAACGCCCATGCAGATCAGTAAAAAATGTTCCATAGCAATCCACTGTCTGGTTTTTATAAACGCATATGGACGACAGAAAAAGGTTACAAGCGAATTACTGTCACTGTCCACAGGATGCAATCCGGTAACGATCCGCAACATATTAAGCTCTCTTAAAAAGGCCGGTATCGTTGCAATTCCATTCGGCACCGGAGGCGCAACTATAGAAATCCCTCTGGAGGACATCTCTCTTTATCATGTATGCCAAGCGGTGGAGCCGGATGCTATCCATAAGCTGATAGGGATACACAATTCTCCGTCACCTCTTTGCCCTGTAGGCAGAAATATCGGCAATGTACTGGGAAAAACATATCAAACGATTCAAAACGATTTGGTGGACAGCCTGAAAAGCATCTCACTGCAAAACATAGTGGATGAGTATCATTCTGCCATCGCTGAAACAAAGTAATTTTTTTCAGCAAACCAGGATTTATCTATCACTTCGTATATGGTTCTGTATCTTTACCATCATATACTAACACTTTTATTTTCGTAGGCACATCAACATCTGAATGAATACCGACAGTGTATTCTTTATCGGTTGCAGCCTGCAATAATGAATAACATCCGCCTGAAGATATATTATCTGATACGATTTCCGGGTCTCCCTCGCACAGTAAATGCACCACAATATCAAAATCATTTCTATTCTGAATCGTCAAAACCCCTGTTTTGGATACAACTTTTGAATCGGCATAATTTATGACATATTTCTCGGATGCTGATTCTTCCATGCAAGTCACAGAACAATCCCACATTATAGGCGCTTTTTTCTTTATATATACTTCAGAAGACATAAACGCAAAAAATGCAATTCCTATTATTACCACTAATGCGCATATAGTTACTCGCACGATTGTAGCTTTTTCCCTCATTTTACTCACCTACGCAATTTCCAATTTATAAGGATAATTATATCACTCCGCTTCTGAAACACAAAACCCCTTGAAGCACAAGGTCATAGACTTGTTTTCAAGGGGTTTATAATTCATTTTATGCTCTTGTTTTGCATCCTTTCGGGTGTTCCCGCCCGAATCAAGGTTCTGTCAATAGTTTAAGGTGGAGATTTACGAAGTAAATACTACCGTCTGTTGACAGGTTCTTATTTCTTAGCCGCAGCTGCCTGCTGTGCAGCTACCTCGGCCGCGAAGTCCTCTTCCTTCTTCTCGATTCCTTCGCCGACTTCGAAACGAACTACCTTTGTAATGGCAAGAGCTTTGTCCACCGTAGCCAGGTACTGGGCAACAGTCTGCTTGCCATCTTCTGCTCTGACGTAAGTCTGATCTAAAAGGCAGATCTCCTTCAGCTGCTTTGAAACTCTTCCGCTTACAAGACCTGTGAAGATCTTGTTGTCAACGATGTTTGCTTTATCGGCAACTGCCAGCTGAGCCAGCTTTGCCTTGGCATCCTCTGACAGGAAGTTTGGCAGGTAGTTGAAGTTGAAGCCCTTATCAGCTCTCTTTTCTACCAGGATATCTGTATCCTCCTTGCTCCATACGCCGTCTACAGCCTTGTCCAGCAGAGCGTTAAGGATTGGCTTAGGAAGCGTGAACGGATCGTTCAGTGCGCTTTCCAGAGTGATGTCGTGGAGCTTTGTCATTTCCTCTTCAGAAATCTCGTCTCTGCTGACGTACTGAGGATTCATTGCAGCAACCTGCATAGCGATGTTTGTCAGGGCAGCCTTGACTTCATCTGTAGCCGCTACGTTTCCTGCAACGATGGCGCCGATTCTTCCGCCGTGGATATATGAAACAACAGCTTCTCCCGTTACCTTTTCAAATCTTCTTATCGACATGTTTTCGCCGATGGTAGCGATCTTATTTGTGAGGACCTCCTGAACTGTTCCTTCATCACCGTAAGGAAGAGCCATGAATGCGTCCATATCCTTTGCATCGTTTTCCAGAGCCATCTTAGCCAGAGTATCTACGAAAGCGATGAACTCATCGTTCTTTGCAACGAAGTCTGTCTCGGAATTCACCTCAACGATGGCTGCCGCTTTTTCATCAGCAGCAACAGCTGTCTTTACGAGACCCATGGCAGCAACTCTGCCTGCCTTCTTTGCAGCCTTTGCCAGACCTTTTTCTCTCAGCAGCTCAACTGCCTTTTCCATATCTCCATCGGTCTCAACCAGTGCCTTTTTACAGTCCATCATACCTGCGCCTGTCATTTCACGCAGTTCTTTTACCATCTGAGCTGTTACAGCCATATTTCTATCCTCCTATATGTCCTGTGATTATTCAGCATCCTCAGCAGCCTTTTCCTCTGCCGCTTCTTCTGCTGTCTCTTCAACTACTGCTTCTGCTTCGCTTTCGTCAAAGCTTTCGCCCTGCTTTGCCTCGATAACAGCGTCTGCCATGCAGCCTGCGATCAGCTTTACTGCTCTGATGGCATCGTCATTTGCAGGGATAATATAGTCAACATCATCAGGGTCACAGTTCGTATCTACGATACCTATGATAGGAATTCCCAGGATTCTCGCTTCTTTTACAGCGATCTTTTCCTTCTTAGGGTCAACTACGAACATTGCCGCAGGCATTCCCTTCATGTCCTTGATACCGCCCAGGAACTTTTCCAGCTTTTCCAGTTCCAGTCTCAGCTTGATAACTTCCTTCTTTGAAAGCTTATCAAAAGTGCCGTCCTCTTCCATGGCCTTGATGTCGTTCAGTCTCTTGATTCTTCCTGAAATAGTCTTGTAGTTTGTAAGCATTCCGCCCAGCCATCTCTGATTTACATAGTACATATCGCATCTCTTTGCTTCATCTGCGATAGCAGCCTGAGCCTGCTTCTTGGTTCCTACGAACAGAACAGGTCTTCCTGTTTCAGCCACTTCCTTCATGAAGCTGTAAGCCTCGTCAATCTTCTTTACCGTCTTCTGAAGGTCGATGATGTAGATACCGTTTCTCTCAGTGAAGATGTAAGGAGCCATTTTAGGGTTCCATCTTCTTGTCTGGTGTCCGAAATGCACACCTGCTTCCAGCAACTGTTTCATTGAAATTACTGCCATTTTGTTTTTCTCCTTTCGGTTTTCCTCTTCCACCGCAGCATCCTTGAAAGCAACCTCTGTCTTGTATAGCAGAGGCACCGGCCTTCATAAAGCTGCCGTGTGTCTACTGAAATTTTCATGCGCCAAAACAAATTGCGCCAACGATAACTATACTATAAAACCCTTTGAATTACAAGATAATTTTACATATTTCCTCATTATTTCATTCTGCGCAGCTTAAGCGCCGCATCAGCACCACATTCTTCTGCTGCATTTCCTGTCAGGATATTTTTTATTGAGATAATCTGTGAAGATTTTACGAGCCCTGTTGTATGAATCCCTTCCCATATGTATCGTTTCATTGGTGGACACGAAGATATCGCAGTCGCTCATCCAGATTATATTGTCCATATTGATTATATAACTCCTGTGGCAGCACATGAATCTGCCGTCAAGATACGGCATTATCTCATTGAACTTTCCGTAGAACTCCATATATCCACGATCCTTGCACATGGTGTGAATACCTATCTTCCTCAGATTCTTTTCCATATAAACCACTTCGTCCGCCGAAAACACGAATACACCTTTTTTCTTTTTTACAACGATCTTCAACATAAAATCCCCTCCTTATGGTCCTGCATATATTCTTCCATAAAAAAGGGGATTTTTTTGTCTGAATTAAATACAATTGTATCGTTTTATCTACAATAGGAAACTCGACTGTTCTCATAGGGAAATCAGTCGATTGTCTCCCTGTAGGTGATAAGGTCCTCTGCAATTTCATTGGCTGCGATGGAAACAGGCTTTTCGGCATCCGCCTCAGTCAGCTTGGGAATTCCCTCGGTTATATCTCTGGCCCTCTTGGCAGCCAGGATAACGAGAGTGTATTTGCTGTCTACCTTTTCTCTGATTTCATTGATGGATGGATATAACATTATAATTCCTCCTTATATCTGTTTATTATTAGCTCAACCTCTTCATCGTTGATCTTGCACTGCTCTGCCAGCATTATTGCCTGCACGCTCTCTATGGCAGCGGTCAGATCCTCGTTGATGACTCTGTAATCATACTCGTCTATGGATGATATCTCCTTCAGTGCAGCTCCCAGCCTTCTCGCCATGGTTTCTTCCGTCTCGGAGCCTCTGCCGAGTATTCGCTTCTTCAGTTCATCTATGGACGGCGGCAGGATGAAAATGAACACCCCCTGCGGGTACGATTTTTTCACCTGCAGCGCTCCCTGAACGTCTATTTCAAGGATGACATTGCTTCCCTCTTCAAGCCATTCCGTAACCTTTTTTTTAGGTGTGCCGTAATAATTACCGTACACATTGGCATATTCGATGAAACCGTCCTCAGCAATCAATGCCTTGAAGGACTCATGATCCGCGAAGTGATAATGTGTTCCGTCAATTTCTCCTTCCCTCGGATCTCTCGTTGTCATGGAAACGGACAGCTTGAGATTTCTATCCATTTCCAGGATCTCCTTGCAGATGGTTCCCTTGCCTGCACCTGAAGGTCCCGAAATAACAAACAGTTTACCCTTTGTCATGCATCTTCTCCTGAAATAATTAAACTGAATTGAATTATTTTACCATTTATTGCTTCTGACTTCAACAATAATATTGACCATTATTCGATATTCTGTACCTGTTCCCTGATTTTTTCTATCTCGCTCTTGGTTTCAAGCATCAATGTCGTTATTTCCAGATCGTTGGCCTTGGATCCTATGGTATTGGTCTCTCTGTTCATCTCCTGCACCAAAAAGTCCAGCTTCTTTCCTACAGGCTCACTGCTGCCGCTCAAAATATCGTTGAGCTGCTTCATGTGACTGTCGAGCCTGACAAGCTCCTCGGTTATGTTGGATTTGTCGGCAAACACCGCCGCCTCCGTCAGTATCCTCTCCTCAGGTATATCGACACCGTCCTCCAGAAGTTCCCTGATACGGGCGTACATCTTATCCTTGTATTCCGTCACCACCATCGGCGCACGCTCATCTATGGCGGCCACTATGCTTCTGACCGTCTCTCCACGCATCAGCAGATCCTGCGACAGCTTCTCTCCCTCTGCGAGCCTCATACTGTCGAGATTTTCAGCAGCCAGCGTTACTGCCCTTTCCATGACTGACAGCACCTGCTCCTCGTCTGCCACATCGGGGACAGCCTTCATAACATCCGGCATGGAAGCCAGCAGCGTTATATCTATATCTCCCACAAGGTCGTATCTTTTCTTCAGCTCCTTCAGATTGTTCATATACTGATCTGCGGCCAGCGTATTGAGCTTTATCAGCATATCGTCCTCTGTCAGATTCTCCACGATGATGGAGACCTCGGCCTTTCCTCGTTTAACGACGTTTCTTATTATTCCCTTCAGCTTTTCCTCCGCAAAGGAATACCTCTTGGGCATTTTGATATTGATATCTGCATAACGATGATTGACTGTTTTGATCTCCGCCGTTACATTTCTTTTTCCATCGGAGTACTCTCCACGGCCGAAGCCTGTCATACTTTTAATCATTTTTTCTCCATTCTGTTGTTAAGTGTGGTAATATAGTATAACACAAATTACGCTAGGAGGGAACACATATGTCTTTTGACGGCATGGTAACATTCGCCGCAGTTAACGAATTCAGAGATAAGCTGCTTCTGGGCAAAATCGAAAAAATATATCAGCCTCAGCCGGAGCAGCTGGTTTTTAACATACATACAAAGCAGGGCAGACAAAAGCTTTTCATATCAGCCTCCGGCAACCACTCGGCTGCATATCTAATCAACGACACTCCTGAAAATCCCGCCGAGCCGCCGCTTTTCTGCATGGTGCTGAGAAAGCACCTGAGCGCCGCCCGCATAAACGATATCATCCAGCACGAAAACGACCGTATCATAGAGATCATAATGGAGACCGTCAACGAGCTGGGCTTTTCCGTCAACAAAAAGCTCGTCATTGAAATAATGGGCAAGCACAGCAACGTCCTTCTGATTGACATGACCACCGGCAGGATCATCGACAGCATCAAGCATGTGTCTATCGACGTCAACAGAGCCAGACAAATCCTGCCCGGCAAGGCATATCAGTATCCGCCCGCCCAGAGCAAGCTGCCCTTCAGCTGCGTAACCGCCGAGGAAATGAGCAGAATCACAGCCTCGGAGCTTCAGATGGAAAGGGCGATCCTGTCCAATATCCAGGGGCTCTCTCCCGCTCTGGCGGAAACCATCGCCTCCGGCAATCCTGACGCCGGCGCAGATGGCACCATGGAAAGCCGCAGCTGTGCGGCCTTTGAAATTCTCAGAAGAATCATAGACGACGTGTCCTCAGGGAACATCTCTCCCGTCGTATACGTGGACGAAAACGACAAGCCTGTGGACTTTCATGTGATACCCCTCAGCGTTTACGAAGGCTCCTACAGAGCCATCAGCTTCGATACTTTCAGCCGGGCTGCAGAATACTTCTTCAGCCACAGGGAGTCATCCAACACCGTTAAGCAGCGATCCAACGATCTGATGCGTGTCGTGAAGTCTCATATGGATAAGCTCAGGCTTAAGACACAGAGACTCAACGAGGATCTTCTCAAGGCGGAGAATTCAGAGAAGTACCGTATCTACGGCGAGCTTCTCACCGCCAGCCTGCATCAGGTAAAACCGGGCGCAACCTCTGTCAGCGTGCTGAATTATTATGATGGCTCCATGATGGAAATACCTCTGGATCCCAGATATTCACCATCGAAAAACGCTCAGAGCTATTACAAGAAATACGGGAAATCAAAGACAGCTATCAAGGAAAAGAAGCTTCAGCTGGAGGAAACAGGCAGCGAGCTGGAATATCTGGAATCTGTCGCATCCTTCATACGTCAGGCCGGCACCATCGAAGAGCTGGAGCTTTTGAGACAGGAGCTGGTGGACTCCGGCTTCATACGCTTCAGAAAGAGCAGGAAAGGCCAGAAAAAAGCACCCGGTCCCAAGCCTTATTCCTATACGCTCAGCTCCGGCAAGGCTGTGATGGCAGGCAGGAACAACAAGGAAAACGACTGGCTCACCCTTAAGAAGGCCTCGGGAACGGATATATGGTTTCATACCAAGGACATTCCCGGCTCCCATGTCATCCTTTTCCTTGACGGCTCCGAGCCGACAGATGAGGATCTCTTTGAAGCAGCGTCCATCGCCGCCTTCCACAGCAAGGGCACGGATTCCGAAAACGTGCCTGTGGACTATACCAGAGCAAAATACGTTAAGAAGCCTTCCGGATCAAGACCCGGCATGGTCATCTTCACCCACAACAGGACGCTTTATGTGACGCCAAAGCTGCCGTAAACGGCACTATAGTCCTTTTATCCACTTCAGCATCATATCTATGACTTCATCGCCGTTGCTCTTGTCATTGCCGTTATGGATCTCATGATAAAGGCCCTCAAGCTCCACATACTCCACGGCGTCTCCCTTTTCGGCGAGGCGTCGTGCTATTTTACGACTGCCTTCAACGCTGCATATCCTGTCAGCATCTCCATGCATTATCATCGTCGGAATTTCTGATGCCCTTCCATTATCCTCATGAGTGCCGTCTTCCAGCCCAAGACCTATTTCAAAGCCCTCCACGGCACATAATGTTGATATTCTGCTGTGGACCATGGGGTTTTCGCTGTACGGTCTCACCGTCGACGGATGGCCCAGTATCTTTTCATCCACAGACGAGCTTATGGTCATCTGCGGTGCGATTTTTGCCAATATCTTCACCAACGCATACAGCGCCCCCGGTATCGGTCTCACAAGCCTTATCCACGGAGCCGATATCAGGTATCCGCACGGCATATTGTTGAGACGGCCTCTCGCCCTGTAGTCCAGCGTTATGTTGCCTCCCATGCTGTGACCGTACAGAAGGATTTTTCTTCCCGGATACTTCTCCGCTGCATACTCCAGCAGGGAGCTTACATCCTCAAGAACTTCCTTTCTGGGCGCACAGTGCCCCTTTTTCTCTACGGAGTCTCCGTGTCCCCTCAGATCCAGGGCCAGTACTGCCATACCGCCCTCTCTGAAGCTCTCCGCAACTCTGTCGAACCGCCCTCCGTATTCTCCTATTCCGTGGACTATGCATACCACCTTTTCAGGCTCGTCAACATGCCATGAATATCCCCGTATCATACCCTTTTCCAGCTTTTTCAATTCGAATTTTTCATACATTTTGATTTCACCTCTGAGGCAGCCGTACTGACTTGGCTGCCGTCTTTTACTGAAAAACTGCAATAGCTCCCTTTTTAATTACAATTGTTGAAATATTCCTTCTATTTTCCTGCGAAATAAAATATACTTCTAGATACACAGCTCCATCGATTCACATCCGGCAGAAAAACATTCCCAATATTCTTCTGAAAAGGAGGGCGCACCATGAAAAAAACATGCACGATATGCGGCTGCTCGTACGGTGATCTATACGCATTCAAAGCCGGTCATATATGCGAAAACTGTGTCAGACTTCTGAAAGCATGCAATAAGTCTGATGCTCATGTGCGTGTCGGAGAACAACTCTGATGCATCATTTTTTTCGCCGGTGTCTATTGATGGAGTTGTGCCTTTTCTGGGCATTGAGCCTTTTCCTGGTTTTCGGTTTCATCACCGAATAACCGAATCTGCCTATCTCATTTCTTTTAAGAGCGTAATAATGACCGTGGCTGTAGGCTATGAGCCCGGCATCTTCGAGGCACAGCCTCCCTTTTTCATCCATCAGAGCTTCATCTACGGATACGTTTACAATCTCAGCCATGAACATGTCGTGGGAGCCCAGCTCCATTACCTCGGTAACTCTGCATTCTATGTTCACCGGCGACTCCGCTATGGATGGACAATCCACCCTCAGGCTCTTATGCGGCGTTAGCCCGCGCTCCTTGAACTTGTCCACATCGCGTCCGGATCTTACTCCGCAGTAGTCCGTGGCAAAGGCCAGCTTCTCCGTAGTTAGGTTTATGACGAACTCGCCTGTCCTTTCGATGATATCGTGGGAAAACCTCTCCTTTCTCACGGATACATATGTCATGGGCGGATCGGAATTTATTATTCCCGTCCACGCCACCGTTATTATATTCTTTACATCGCCTTCTCCGCAGGACACCATAACTGCAGGCACGGGATTCAGCATAGTTCCCGGCTTCAATGATATTTTCCCCATACTGCTCTTCTCCTAAATCTAATTCCCGACTCTATCTCAGCTTCGACAGCTTCAGACTGTCTTCAGCCTCTTCTAAGCCTATCCAGAACACCTTCAAAATCCTCCGGAAGCGGCCCTGAGAACTCCATGTACCTTCCTGTGGACGGATGGACAAATCCCAGAACACCTGCATGAAGCATCTGACGTTTCGCACCAAGCTTTGATGCAGATTTGCTCTTGGCAGACCCATACAGCTCATCTCCAAGAAGAGGATGCTTGAGATATGCCATATGGACTCTTATCTGATGTGTCCTTCCTGTCTCAAGCCTTGCCTCTATCAATGTGAAGGTACCGAAACGTTCAAGGACCTTATAATGAGTCACGGCATTTTTTGAGTTCAGCTCCGTCACCGCATTTCGCAGCCTGTTCTTCGGATCTCTGCCGATGGGCTTGTCTATCGTGCCTTCGTCTTCTTTTATGTTGCTGTGCACTATAGCCTTGTACCTTCTCGTTATGGTGTGCTCCGACAGCTGCTGCGAAAGAGAGCTGTGAGCCTTGTCGTTTTTCGCCACCATCAGAAGTCCGCTGGTATCCTTGTCTATTCTGTGGACTATGCCGGGGCGTATGACTCCGTTTATGGACGAAAGATTATCTCCACAGTGGTACATCAGCGCATTGACCAGCGTTCCCGTGTAATTCCCCGGAGCCGGATGCACTACCATGCCTGCCGGCTTGTTCACCACCAGCACATCATCATCCTCGTAAACTATGTCAAGAGGTATATCCTCCGCCTCCACCTGCAGCTTTTCTGCCTCCGGAATGTCCACACATACGCAGGAACCGGCAGCCGCCTTACGCTTTTTCTCTCGACATATCTCGCCGTTCACCGTTATCATGCCGTTTTCAAAGAGCTTCTGAATGAAGCTTCGTGAAAAATCTTCAAGGCATGCAGAAAGAACCAGATCTAATCTGGTTCCGTTCATTTCATCTGTTATTGTTATTTCGATGGTCTGCTGCGTCTCATTCATCAATATCCTTCTTTCTTTCAAAAAACAAAACATCCAGTATCATAAGCGCACACCCTGCACATATGAATATGTCTGCTATATTGAATACGGGGAACACACGAAAATCGAAGAGATCCACAACATAGCCGATGGCTATCCTGTCTATGAGATTTCCTATTCCTCCTCCGCATATGAAGGCTATGGCCGTAAGGAGCAGCTTGTTCCACTTGCGGCGCTTGATGTATATAAGCACCAGACCTGCCGCCACAGCTATAAGCGGCAGCCCTATCAGCACGATCCACTGACCCTGCCACATGCTGAAGGCTGCGCCTTGATTCTGTACATATGTGAAATGGAATATATCTCTGATAACCGGGATGCTTTCCCACGGCTCCATATTGGACACCACGATTTCTTTGACCACCCTGTCAATTATTATGACTGCAGCTGCTATCAGATAGTAAATCATATGAAAATGGGGCGGGATGCCCCGCCTCCTTAAAGTTTAACGTTTCTAATGTTTCTGACGGTATGCTGCGAGCTTTTCGTAGCGCCGTCGTTGCCGTAATCGAAGGTGTTGCCCGACACTCTCGTTGCCTGAGCATCAGACTCGAATCTGTTTCCTCCCGGGAGATCGTCGAAATCATCCACACCCAGTTCAGGGAACATCTCTCCGCTGATGGATTCGAATCTCTGCAGCTCCGATTCCAGAAGCTGCTTGTATCTGCTCCTGAAATTGATGAATCTAGTCTTTATGGCAGCGCTTTCTTCTGTTATCCTGTCAGCCATTTCCCTGGCCTCTTTTGTCATCAGCTGAGCATCAAGCTCTGCGTTTTTCAGGAGTATATCGGCTCTCTTCTCTGCGCTTGATGAAATATCTGCCATGAGAGACTTGGCGGCCTCCAGAGTTTCAAGAACAGTGCCTTCGCTTCCCCTGTAACGCTCCAGCTCTGCCACAAGCCTGCTGTTCTCTTCCTTCGTTGCCCTCAGCTCCTCAAGAAGCCTTTCAAGATCCAGAGTTATTTCATCGAGAAATTCGTTTACTTCTTCTTCCTTGTAACCGCGAACGCCTTTGGTGAATTCCTTTTCCTGTATGTCTATAGGTCTTATCATCTTATATCCTCCTGTATGATCAGATCGTCATTGATAGCTTTGAATCATTTCCATGGGTTTGCATCATCGTGTGCGCCGCCGGAGAAATTGTAAGGCTTGTTTTCACCGTCTGCAAAGATAGCCACGTTCTCCGGAGCAAACACGAAGATATTGTTTGCAACCTTCTGAACATTGCCGTTGAGCGCATAAGTAGCTCCGCCCAGAAAATCGAATATCTTTCTGGCGGTATCGGAATCCAACTTTTCCAGATTGACGATTATAGGCTTCCTGCTCTTAAGGCTGTCCACCAGTTTGGAACATTCGTCAAAGCCCTTTGGCTCTATCACCACCAGCTTGAAAGCATTGGTCAGCGCCTTAACGGTTCTGTTCTGCATAGGAACCACGTTGTTATCGAACTTAGGAGCGGCCGGAGTGTGCTGTCTAGGCTCCACAGGCTTGCGGTCGTAATAGCTTCCCTGCTTGTTGTATTCCTCCTCTTCTACCTCAACCTCATCCTCTTCGTATTCTTCAAATCCCATCAAATCCTTAAACTTTGAAAAAACGCCCATGGTTACCTCCTACTTATTATAATTTCTTTCTCCGAAAATAGCGCTGCCCACTCTTACGAGATTGGAGCCTGCTTCTATTGCCACAGGAAAATCGTGCGACATCCCCATGGACAGATATTTAAAATCCAGTCTCTGATGATCTATCTTTCCGAACTCATCGTACTGTTTTTTAACTTCCTCAAAGTACACCTTGATATCTTCAGGGTCATCGGCATATGGCGCAATGCACATCAAGCCCCTGATCCTGATATTCTCGCATTTATCCAGGATCTCCTTTATCAGCGTCTCCGTTTCATCCGTGGTTATTCCGAACTTGCTGTCCTCCTGAGCCGAATTCACCTGGATCAGTATATCCATTACGAGCCCGTGCTGTGCAGCCCTCTTATCTATTTCAGCCGCCAGCTTGAAGGAATCCACCGAATGAATCATGGACACCTTATCGATGATGTATTTCACCTTGTTGGTCTGAAGATGTCCTATCATATGCCATCTGACCGGCTTGACCTCATCGAACTTGTCCATTATCTCCTGTACCTTGTTTTCGCCTATATCCGTAACGCCTTCATCTATGGCTATGTTTATTTCCTCAGGAGTTCTGGTTTTGCTCACCGCACAGAGAAGCACATCATCGGCGCTTCTTCCGCACCCCTCTGCACATAGCCTTATCTGCTCATTTATCTTTTTTAGATTACCTCTGATATCCTCCATGACATTACTCCTCCTTCATGTCCTTCTCTTCTTCAAGATCCTTTTCCAGAGCGCTTTTCGGATGTCTCAGCACTTCATCGTAGACGTTTACGGTATAAACCTGATTGCCCTCTTCGTCTATGAAGGTCACATCATCTATGACCGACTGCTTTTCATCGCTGGCTATCACCTTTATTCTCGTGAACTGGTGATCTCCGTTTTTATCCACGACGTAGACACCCTTCTGACCATTCTTCTCTATGATGCATTTATTGTTAACGATAAGCCCCTCATTATCACTGGTTACGATGCTTATCTCCTCGCATCTTTCCTCTGCCAACGCTTCATAGTAAACGTTAAGATAGAAAATAACGCGACAGTCGCTGCTGTTCTTTTCCTTTTTTATGCTGTATACCTCGGCATCTACGGAACCGTTTGGGAGCTCCAGAACCACCGATTCGCCTTCACTGTATGTTTCGGCAGTCTCCTGATCGACCCAACAGAGAATATACCAGTAATCATCCCATGTTATCTTGTATATGGGTTCTCCCATGATTACGGAGCTTCGTTCAAGATCTGCAGACTTGTATGAAAGGCTCTCCACCGTACCTCTCTTGACCTTATTCATCTTTTCTGGAGTCAGATAATCCTCATACCCGTCTATGGTCAGACTGAACACCCCGCTGATGGGAGCGGCATAGCTTTCACTGAGCCTATCGAAGCCTTTGAGCTTACCGGTGTATTCTTCAAATCTCGGAGTTCTGTCTTCTCCGCCTCCATAGCCTTCCACGGAAACAACCTCATGACCTTTTTTGACCGATTCCCCCACGTCTGCAAGATATTTTATATCACCGGATTCATAAGCTATCCCTATGCTTTCCTCCTTTATGAAATATCCGTCCGTCTCATATGCCAGTTTTAGATTCCCCGGTTCAAGCACCTGCGTGGTTTCAAAAATATCCGTCACCTTTGGCAGAACCTCAACAACGATATATAGTGCAAGCAATGCTGCAGCGTAAATACATATTGCTTTTTTCGTCTTCTTTGTCAGCTTAGTTTTCATCACTTTATTTTACACCAAAGATTTACATCTTGCAATGAATTGCATCTCTATTTTATCTATATTTTATCTATTTCTTCAACAATTTTGGCCTCATCCTTTGAAAACCTGCTGCGATCCTTCACGAATTCTTCATACAGGTCGGGACGCCTCTCCTTTGTCAGCAGCAGCGCCTCCCTCAGCTTCCACAGCTCTATCAGCCTGTGGTTTCCGCTGAGAAGCACCTCCGGAACCTCCATGCCGCAGTATTCCCTTGGCTTCGTGTACTGTGGGTGCTCCAGCAGCCCGGAATAAATGGATTCGTCCAGAGCGGAGTTTTCATTTCCCAACACGTCCGGCAGCATCCTGGCAACTGAGTCTATCAGCACCATTGCCGGCAGCTCGCCGCCTGTCAGAACGTAATCTCCTATGGATATCTCCTCCATATCCCAGTAATCGATGACCCTCTGATCCACTCCCTCATAGTGACCGCACAATATCACCAGCTCCTCCAGGGACGCCAGCCGATTTATCATTTCTTTATCAAGAATTTTTCCACGCGGAGACATATATATTATCTTCTTTCCCTCCGCCTTTACCGACTTCAGCGCACCGAATATGGGATCAGCCATCATCACCATGCCGCCGCCTCCTCCGAATGGGTAGTCGTCGGCCTTATTGTGTTTATCGTTGCTGAAATCCCTTATATCCGTAGTCTGTATATTCAATATGCCTTTTTCTCCTGCCCTTCCCAGTATGCTGCTGCCCGTAACAGGCTCAAACATTTCCGGAAAAAGCGTAAGTACATCTATTTTCATTTTTTTCTCCAGTTGTTTAAAGCTCCAACAGACCCTCCGGCAGCTTTACTTCTATCCGCTGTGCCTGCATGTCTATATCGATGACGAATTCATCCACCCTCGGTATCAGCAGCTGTCTGCCGTTCTCCCTTTCCACCTCGAAGATATCCTGAGGTGTATTCTGCAGAACGCCGGTGACTCTTCCCAGAAGCACACCGTTTTCCACCACCTCCATACCGATGAGATCCCTTATGTAGTATTCTCCCTCTTCAAGCTCAGGCAGGTCCTCCTCCGTAACGAACAGCTCCCTTCCCTTCATGGCTTCTGCGGCGTTTCTGTCATCTACGCCCTCCAACTTAAGGATCACCATGTTCTTCTGTATTCTGACCTTCTCTATACCCAGCAGCTTGTCTCCGGCATATAGCTGAGGCGTTATCTCGTATATTTCGGAGCTGTCCGAGTAATTGTAAACCTTCACCTCTCCCTTGAGGCCCACTGCATTTACTATCTTTCCAACTTTAATTTTTTCCATGGTCTTTTCCCCCCGATGGGCCGAGAAAATCTTCCCGGCAATCAAAAAATACAGGCACATATATCCGACAATACATGTGCCCTACACTCGTCTCTATTGAACTATTTCAACTACCACCTTGGCGTTGGCCTTAACAGCTGCAGCCTTTACGACGGTACGGATAGCCTTGGCGATCCTGCCCTGCTTTCCTATGACCTTGCCCATATCATCTGAGGCCACCTTCAGTTGTATAACAGTAGTGCCATTGGACTGTGATTCCGAAACCTCCACGGATTCAGGATGTTCAACTAGTGACTTTGCAATTGCACTAACTAATTCTACCATTGGTTTCACCGCTTTCTATAAGATACCACTTGTTTTGAAGAGTCTCTTTACCGTATCTGTAGGCTGAGCTCCGTTTCCTAACCATTTTTTAGCCTTTTCTTCATCAATCTTGATGTCTGCAGGCTTCTTCATAGGATCGTAGTATCCGATTTCCTCGATGAATCTGCCGTCTCTTGGTGCTCTCGCATCTGCCACCACTACTCTGTAGAAAGGCTTCTTATGTGCTCCCATTCTCTTCAGTCTGATTTTTACCATTTTTGTTTCCTCCTAAATAATATAAATGATTTTATTATCTTTTATGATGTACAGGGTCTAAAGTCCCCGGAACATTCTCCCCATTTTGCCGCCTCTGCCGCCCATCATGCTCTTCATCATCTTCTTTGATTCCTCATAACGCTTGACCAGCTGATTTATCTTCGATACGGGCTGTCCGCAGCCTGCGGCTATCCTTCGGCGTCTGCTGGCGTTGAGTATGGATGGGTTTTCTCTTTCTTCCTTTGTCATGGAAAGGATTATGGCCTCCATCTGGATGAATTCCTTCTCGCTCTTTTCCATGTCCATACCCTTCATGGCCTTGCTGTTCATGCCCGGCATCATACCAAGCACCTTACCTATGCCTCCCATCTTCCTGATCTGTCCCATCTGATCCAGGAAGTCCTCCAGAGTGAACTTGTTTCGGCGCATCTTCTTTTCCAGCTCGATGGCCTTTTTCTCGTCGTAATCCTCCTGAGCCTTTTCTATGAGAGTGAGCATATCTCCCATGCCCAGAATCCTGCTGGCCATTCTCTCCGGATGGAAAGGCTCCAGCGCATCTGATTTCTCTCCCACACCTATGAACTTGATGGGTCTTCCCGTCACCTTTTTGGTGGAAAGGGCAGCTCCGCCACGTGAGTCACCGTCCATCTTCGTCATGATGATGCCGTCGATGCCCAGCTTTTCGTTGAATCCCTCGGCTGCATTTACAGCATCCTGACCTGTCAGAGCATCCACCACCAGAAGTATCTCATGAGGCTTCACGGCTGATTTCAGTACAGCCAGCTCCTCCATCAGAGCTTCATCTATCTGCAGACGACCTGCCGTATCTATGATGAGTACATTGCATCCCTTTTTCTCCGCTTCCTTGACTGCGGCCAGCGCTATCTTTTCAGGCTCTCTGCAGTCTCTCATGGTGAACACCGGAGTATCCACGGACTTTCCCACAACCTCCAGCTGATCTATGGCAGCCGGTCTGTATATATCGCAGGCACAAAGCATAGGATTCTTGCCGTTTTTCTTCAGGTACGACGCCAGCTTACCGCAGGTAGTCGTCTTACCTGTACCCTGAAGTCCCACCATCATGTATACCGTGAATCCCTTTGGAGAATAGGTCAGCTTGCTTCCCGTTCCTCCCATCAGTTCCACCAGCTCTTCGTTTACTATCTTGATGACCTGCTGTCCTGGAGTAAGGCTTGCCATTACCTCCTCGCCCAGCGCCTTTTCCTTTACGCCGGCGACGAAGTCCTTTACCACCTTGAAGTTGACGTCCGCCTCCAGCAGCGCCAACTTGACCTCACGCATCGCTGCATTTATATCGGCTTCGGTAAGGCTTCCCTTTCCCTTGAGCCCTTTAAAGACTCCCTGCAGTTTTTCCGATAATCCTTCAAATGCCATGGAATCATTCCTCCAAATTATCTATTATATCCTTAACCTTTTTCAGATTTCCTATCAGCCATTCCGTGTCCGCCCCATTGGCCGCCGCACCATCTGCGATGCTTTTCTCAGCATTCCCGGCCCCGCCATTTTTGACGTGTATCGCCTCAATGACTCCGTCTATGATCTCATCTATACGCCTTACGGCATCGGAGCTTCTCTGCAGCTTGGCAACCAGTCCCAGCTTTTCTTCATATTCATTAAGGGCTTTTTCAGCGTTTTTCAGTGCGTCATGCACGCCTTGTCTGCTTATGCCGAACTCCTTTGCGATTTCCGCCAGCGTCAGGTTTTCCTCATGGTAAAGCTCCATGACCTCCCTCTGCCTTCGCGAGAGCAACTGTCCGTAAAAATCATACAGCAGACTGGTCTGTGCAATATCATCAATCCTCATACTTCTTCTCCTCATCAGAGGCAAGCAAAAACACTTGACACATATTGACCTAGGATAGTATACCTTGCCCTTCAGCAGGTGTCAAGTGTTTTTACTTGAAAGATTCGTTTTTTCATCAGCCTCAGCCGGTTTTTCTGTTCCTCGCTGAGCCTGAAGCTTTCCAAGGCCTTTTGGATGGCCTTGTTATACGTCCAGTCATCCAATGAGCATTCTTCCATAAAAGCCTTCGTCTCGTCGTAGAATTTCACGAAGCATATGGAAATGAGCCATGCCACTGCCATTTTGACGTAATATCCCTCTTCTCTGTCTTTTCCTTTTACTGCTGCACTGTCATGCCCATCACATGCATCTGCAGCTGTTTTGCCTATAGAGCCTTCTCCATGTATGCTGCGCTTTTCCGCCGCCTCCATCTGATGACGTGAAACAGCCTCACATATTTCAAATATACTCTGAAGGTGTTCCTCATCTATATAGTGATCCAGCAGCATGACAAGACCGAATCTTATTTCGAACTCACCTTCCGACCTCAGATATTTCCCGAGAAAAGCATACGTCTCCTCAGGATATTTCCTCACCTGCTTGAGCCCTGCACAGAACACATCGCATATTGCCCAGTTGTTTATCTTCGGAGCGAATTTCTCTATCAGCGAGAAAAGCTCATCGATGGATATCACCGGCTTCGAGCTGCGGCTGACTGTCCGGGATGCTTTCACCTTTGCCATACCTATTATCATGCCCTGCAGCATTATCTCTTCATAATATTCATCACCTATGAGCTCTAAAAGCTCCGGCAAATCTCCTGTCCATGCGCCATAAAGCTCTCCGGCGTATTTTCTGAGAACAGGCACCCTCACTCCGACTATATTATCCTCTCCCGGAACAAGGCCTGTATGAAACTCCCTGTATTTCTCGTCTGCCATGGAAAAGATCCTCTCTCTTACGGCTTCCGTCGTTAGCCTTTCGGTCGTTATCCCTCCGGTCGTTAGACTTCCGGTCGTTAGCCATCCATTGGTATCTTTCATATCTTCGGTTTTTCCCATATCTTCGTTGTGTTTCATATCGCTCATTTTCTTTATATTACTCATGTTTTTCATATCACTCATTAGCCTGCCATGGCCTTCATGACCTTCGTAGCTGCAAATGTGTATAAAATCAAAAAAACAAGAAAAATTACACACGAATTTCATTTTTATTTAAATGAATTGACAGGCGAATGTATATTTATGCACAATCCGCAGCGTTTATGCGCACTTATTCATCGTTTTATTCATTCTGCATGTTCCGGGTGCTTTCAAGCTGCTTTTTCCGTGTGTAATTTTTTTCATTTTATCTAAAATATACACATTATTGTTACCGCCCCACTTATACATTACCACGGCTCAGCCATGACAGCTGCCATTATACGTTTTATCAGCTGATTTTTTTCTTTTATGTTGCATTTACCACATACTTGTGCCATTAATTATATTAGAATCAGCTCATAAAGACAAGGAGGATTCAGATATGAGACGTGTTGACAGAGAAATGGACAGAGATTTTGCACTTATGGTCGTGGACAAATGCGAGTATGCCACCATCGCCATGACAGACACAGATGGGCTTCCATACTGTCTGCCGATAACCATCGCCCGCGATAAGGACACCATATATTTTCATACCGCAAAGGAAGGCAAAAAAACAGATGCTCTGAAAAACAGCCCTGCCGTATGCATGAGCTGTGTCGGCGACACACTGCGGGCCACCGATAAATTCACCACCGAATTCGAGTCTGCTGTCATCAGAGGAAACGCCTGTGAGGTCACAGACGACGATGAAAAGATCCATGCTCTCAGGCTCATATGCCAGCGACACACTCCTGCCAACATGGAGCAGTTCGATGCAGCCATAGAAAAGAGCCTTGCGCGTACAGGCGTATGGAAAATAGATATTGCCGAAATAACGGGAAAGAGAAAGAAATACGACAGCAGCGGCAAGGAAATGAAGTTCGGTCGCATGGAATAAACGCTGCGATATGATTCCACATCAGAAAAGGAGAATAACGATGATAAGAAAAATAATAAAGATAGACGAAGAAAAATGCAACGGCTGCGGACTTTGCGCAGAAGCATGCCACGAAGGCGCCATAGGAATGATTGACGGAAAGGCCAGGCTTCTCAGAGATGATTACTGCGACGGGCTTGGAGACTGTCTACCGGCATGTCCCGTAGATGCCATTTCATTTGAAGAGCGTGAAGCCGCCGCCTACGATGAGGAAGCAGTCAAGGCGCATATGGCAGAGCGGGCATCTGCATGCGGCACAGGCTGCCCCGGCTCACAGTCGAGAGCCGTATCACAGACGGAGGCCGCATCATCGGCTGAAATACCAAGTGCGCTGACTCACTGGCCTGTTCAGATCAAGCTTGCACCCATCAGTGCCCCATATTTTGACGAAGCGGATCTGCTGATCGCAGCAGACTGCTGTGCCTATTCCTTCGGCAATTTCCACGGCAGGTTCATGGACGGCAAGAAAACTCTCATAGGCTGCCCTAAGCTTGACATGACGGACTACTCTGAAAAGCTCACCGAGATCATCAGGCAAAACAACATCAAAAGCATCACCGTGACGAGAATGGAAGTGCCATGCTGCGGAGGTATGGAATACGCAGCAAAGCAGGCTCTTGAAAACAGCGGCAAGTCTCTCCCTCTGGAGGTCATCACCATAGGTATCGACGGGAGCATCAAATAGATCGTCGTCTGAATACCTGCGAGCTATCTCCTTGAAAATCATTCTCCCTTATAATACAACCACAAAAGCCGGGTGATCAGATCATATTCTGACCACCCGGCTTTCATATTCGTTATCGTCCGTTATCCGACTATCAGACACCAAATCACAGGCACGGCCAGCGCCGGCAGCATGTTCAGCGTCTTGCAGTCCTTCAGCTCCAGAATTGAAAGTCCTGAGCTTACGATGAGTATACCTCCAACGATGGAAAGCTCAGTCATCATCGGCTCTGTTATAAAATCTCCCAGCAGCAGCGTAAGACCGAATATGCTGCCCTGCCAGCAGAAAAGTATAGCCGCAGTTACCATTATCCCTATGCCGTATGTGGACGCCAGCACCGTAGCTGTGACGAAATCCAGCGTGGCATTGGTGAACAGAAATGTATGATCCTGATAGAGGGCGCTCTGAACAGGACCCAGTATGGACAGAGTTCCCACGCAGAACAGCAGCGCTCCCGTTATTATTCCCTGGCCAAGCCTGGCGTCGCCTGCCTTGCCTGCCGAAAGCCTTCCTATGCGATCATCCAGCTTCAATATGGTCCCTATGAGGCTTCCCAGAGCCAGACTGGCTATGAAAAGCACCGGATATTTGCTGTCCGGCATATTCTGTACCACGGCATTTATGCCAAGACCCAGAGCCGCCAGCCCCATGGCTGTGAACAGCCCCTTGCTGTACTCTTCCTTGATTACCTTTTTTACCAGACCTCCCAGAAGGCTTCCCGCTATGATTAGTCCTGCGTTTACAAATGTCCCTATCATTTTTACCTCAAAATTCCACCGGCTCGTAGTCCTGCAGCTTTGCAAGAAAGCCCTTCTGATCCAGCTTTTCCTGTATTATATCCAGAAGCTGCACGCTGTCAGCGAGTACCGTATGATAATGATATCCGGACGTTACGTTCATCAACAGATTGGATTTTCCCGAAGCTATCTTTTCCATGAAATGCTCAATATCCAGCCTCGATCTGATATCCATATCAGCTCTGAGAACGCCATATGCCTTATGATATACGAACACATCCTTGACATATCCGCCCAGATCGACTATCAGTCCCAGCTCCTCCTCCACCTGCTCTTCCTTGTGGATGACTTTGAACACACGGCTTATGCGCTGTCCCGACTGGATCAGATAGCCCTGATTCATAGATAGTATATCATTACCTGAAGCTCTCAGCAATGCTATATCCTGAACAATTATCTGCCTGCTGACATCCAGCTGCTTCGCCAGGGAAATCCCCGACACAGGCTCACGCCTTTCCGCCAGTATCCTGAGTATCGCTTCTCTTCTTTCTACTGCTTTCATCCCTTTCATCTATCCGCCCCCAATCCTATATTCTGTGTAGATTTTTCAGAGAGATATCAAGTATGGGCGCCGAATGCGTCAACGCACCGCTGCTGATATAGTCCACGCCCAGATCCGCAAGCGCTGCGATATTGTCTCTGGTCACGTTTCCTGAGACCTCCGTCTCAGCCCTTCCGTCGATGAAGCTGACAGCCTCCCTCATGCTCTCGTAATCCATGTTATCCAGCATGATAATATCGGCTCCCGCCTCCACAGCCTCCTTTACCATATCCATGCTCTCGACCTCAACCTCGATCCTGCGCATGAAGCCGGAGTACTCTCTGGCCATCTCAACTGCCCTTTTTACACTGCCGGCAGCCCCTATATGATTGTCCTTCAGCATGACTCCGTCAGACAGATTATACCTGTGATTTCCGCCTCCACCCATTTTCACGGCATATTTTTCAAATATGCGGTTGTTGGGAGTTGTCTTGCGCGTATCCACCAGCCTTGTGGACGTGCCCTGCAGCTTTTCAGCCATCTCCCTCGTATATGTGGCTATACCGCTCATTCTCTGAAGATAGTTCAGCGCCGTCCTCTCTCCGCACAGAAGCACCCTGATATCTCCTCTGAGCCTTGCCAACAGCTGTCCGGTCTTTACATCATCGCCATCCTCTGCGAAGAGCTCAACGGACACGTCATCATCCAACAGCCTAAATACCCTCTCGAAGATCTGTAGACCGCATATGACTCCGTCCTCC
Organism: uncultured Bacillota bacterium; assembly: GCA_958448635.1. Classification (GTDB taxonomy): domain Bacteria; phylum Bacillota; class Clostridia; order Peptostreptococcales; family Anaerovoracaceae; genus Lentihominibacter. Next base: position 35,968 of record CAUDEQ010000010.1, read on the forward strand.
TTGCAGATCAGCTCCGCTTCTCCCGGCTGAGCCTGCCGCATGACGCTGTTGGCCGACACATCTTCACTGGTTATATCCTCCCTCAAAGCGCTCATAATTAGCGGATCCACGTTCAGCTTCAGCGTCACCTTATCGAACATCGTTTTTTCTCCTCTCCTTCGACATTTCTTCTATCTTGTTTAGCACGAGATGCTTGTATTCCTCCGCCAGCGCATCCTGGTCCTCGTACATCCCCAGATCCACATCCGGAAGACCGTCGTCCCTTCCTGCCGGCGATCTTTTCATCGCCATATCATGAGCCGCACGTCCTGCGAACACAAGACTTTCCAACAGCGAGTTGCTGGCAAGTCTGTTTTTTCCGTGAACTCCGTTGCACGCCGTTTCACCCACGGCATACAGTCCTTCCATGGATGTCCTGCTTTCGTGATCCACCTTGATGCCTCCCATGAAGTAATGCTGCGCCGGAACTACAGGTATGCATTCCTTTGTGACATCGTATCCCATTTTCATGCAATGCTCGGCGATATTGGGAAAATGACTCTTTATTTCCTCTTCGGGAATCAATCTCATATCCTCCCAGACGAACTCCGTTCCGTCCTCCTGCATCTGTCGGCGGATGGCGCTGGTCAATCGATCTCTGGGCATCAGCTCGTCTGCAAAGCGCTCCATATCCTTATTGTAAAGGTGTGCGCCTTCGCCTCTCACCGATTCGGAAATCAGAAAGCTCCTGCCCTCTTCCTCCGAGTAAAGCGTCGTGGGGTGAATCTGTATATAGTCCATATCCTTGCATTCAACACCGTGCTTTATAGCTATGGCTATGGCGTCTCCAGTGAGATGTCTGAAGTTCGTGGAGTGCCGGTACAGCCCTCCGATTCCTCCGCATGCCAGCACCACCTCTTCGGCCTCCACCGTCTCAAGGCTGCCGTCGCTCATTCTTATGACAGCACCTGCACACCTGCCGTCCTTTTCGATGATGTCCACCAGAGTCGTATACTCCATCATGGTTATATTCTCTCTCCTGCACGCCTCCGCCAAAAGCTTGCTGGTTATCTCCTTACCCGTGATATCCTCATGGAAAAGCACACGTTCCGCAGAGTGTGCGCCTTCTCTTGTAAAGGCCAGGGCTCCGTCCTCATCTCTCTCAAAATCCACGCCGTATCCCAGAAGATCCTTCACCACATCGCGGGAGGACCTTATCATTATCTCAACAGATCTGCAATCGTTTTCATAATGACCTGCCCTCAGTGTATCCTCAAAATAATCGTCAAAATCATCGTCGTCCCTCATCATGCACATGCCGCCCTGGGCGAGGTACGAATCGTTGCTCTCCAAATCGGACTTGGTGATGACGAGTATCTTTTTCTCTGCAGGCAGCTTAAGGGCGCAGTACAGTCCCGAACAGCCGCTTCCTGCGATAAAAATATCTGTTTTCATTGTCATATGTTTTTCCTGTTCTTTGAAATAATTATAGCATTGATTTCCGTTGACGGGTAGTATACCACAAAAGTTATCAGCTGACAAGACAGCTGTATATATAAATAATTTGCATTTGTATTGACACCTGAGGGAGACAGAGATATAATTTTCCTTAACTGCTGTGCCGGTAAGGCGTTAATACATTGGAGGAAAACATGAATACAAGAGAAATGCAGGATGAGATCCTGCGTCTGAAAAAGGAAAATGATATATGCATTCTGGTTCATGCATATCAGAGTCACGATATATGGGAGATCGCAGACTACATGGGAGATTCCTACGGCCTCAGCCTCAAGGCTGCCGATGCTCCACAGAAGACCATAATAATGTGCGGAGTCCGCTTCATGGCGGAAACAGTAAAGATCCTGGCACCCGATAAGAAGGTGATCCTGGCGAATCCTCAGGCCTCCTGTGCCATGGCGGACCAGCTGGATGTGCATAAGCTGGCTGAAATCAAGGAGCAGTATCCGGATCATGCTGTGGTAGCGTATATAAACACTACCTCGGAGCTGAAGACAATCTGCGACGTCTGCGTAACATCATCATCAGCTCCAACTGTTATAAGCAACATGGATGCCGAAAATATCCTCTTCGTTCCCGACAGAAATCTAGGCTCATGGATAGCTGCAAAGCTTCCTGACAAAAACATAAAGCTCATCGACGGATGCTGTCCCGTACACGCTCACAATATAACTGCCGAAGCAGTCGAGGAAGCAAAAAAACTTCATCCCGATGCGCTGCTGCTGGTGCATCCCGAATCCCTCGCCCAGGTCACTGCCATGGCTGATTATACAGGCAGCACCACAGGCATCATGGAATACGCCGGAAAAAGCGACGCAAAAGAATTTCTCATCGCTACGGAAAACAGCATAGTGCAGCACCTGCAGTTCCAATACCCGGACAAGAAATTCTACCCTGTCAGCAAGGGCTGCGTATGCGACGACATGAGACTCACCACTCTGGCCGACGTTTGCCAGTGCGTCAAGGGCATCGCAGGCGAGGAGATCATACTGCCTGATGATGTGATGGAAAAGGCACGCAGATGCATCGACACCATGATAGAGCTGGGAAAATAGTTGTAACGACGCCTTAAAATATTGTATAATTATATGGTTAAAGGGAGAGCGGATATTCTCACGCATCGACGGAGGATCGCCGCTTTGCTTAAAAACCATGTAAGCATATAGTTAAAAGGAGGGGTCAGATGGATCAGATTTTAAATGTAAGAAACAAAGTTATTCTCAGCCATGTAATGCAGCCAAGCCAGGCAAATCCTGCAGGCAACGTCCATGGCGGAGAGATCATGAAAATGATGGATACGGCAGCAGCCGCTGCAGCCACAAAATACTCCAAGGGCAACTGCGTTACAGCCAGAGTGGATGAGCTTCAGTTTCATCTTCCCATCTTCGTGGGTGCGCTGGTAACATGCCACGCATATATCGCATACGTGGGCAGGACCTCCATGGAGGTATATGTTGACGTAATGGCCGAGGATCTGGAGTCCAACAGCACTCCTCAGAAGGCTCTTTCCGCATCCTTCACCATGGTGGCCATGGGCAGAAACGGCAGACCTCAGGAAATCAACAGACCTTACATTCCTGAAACAGAGGATGAAAAACGACTCCACGAAGCAGTCGTTGCCAGAAAGGATGCCGTAAAAAAATAAACGCATCTGCGTTATCATATCGTTAAAGCCTATAATACTCCACAAACCGATGGTGTGACGTCATCGATTTGTGGATTTTTTCTTTCATGATTTATGAGCACCCTTAGCTTCCACAAGGCTCAGTCTATTTCGATCATCATCGCATTGTTGGTCAGCGGATCTCTTCTGGTATAGTCCATCAGCAGATAGCCTGACGATGTCTTTTCGAGATGGGTGTGCTTTCTCAAAATCCTCGGATCGTCGACATTTCTCAGCGCCTCGCCTGTAAGATATTTATGATATCTGGCTTCACTGCTGTAGAATTCCTTGGCAAAAGCCTTGTCTGCCGTTTCGCCTCCGAGGAACAGCGGGCGAGACTTCACATTGTCTCTGGAATAGTAGTCCAGCACGACGGCCTCCGATATTTCACCTTTACCGGCCGCTGCAGCGCCCTTTTCCATCATCAGCTCCGCCCTTTCCGAAATGATGCTCATCATGCTTTCAAACCTCGAGTTCCTGCTGAGATTTACCATGTCCAGCCCCCTTGCCGCATGCCATCTGCCGAGAGCTGCGAACATATCATAGGCGCTGTCGTGCATCTTCAGCAGCAGCTCCAGTGAACGTGTGAACTGCCCTGTATTGTAATACACCTCCACCATTTCCTCCACGTCCTTCAGCGCAAGTATATCGTCGTAGGACAGCCATCGCGTCTCCATCACCTCGTAAGGCGGCTCAGCAGTATATCGGATACCGTATTCCCCGCAGCTGCCCGCCATGGGAGATCCCTTGAGAACCTTTAAAAATCCCAGCTGCAGCTGCTGAGGCCGCATTGCGAAAACACGGTTGAATGAATTCCTGAAGCTTTCCAAATCTTCATACGGCAGTCCGGCTATGAGATCCAGATGGGCATGCACGTTATTCGAAGCCTTTATTGCCTGCGTATTGCGACACAGTCTTTCAAGGTCGGTCTTCCTCGATATTGCCGCCAGAGTTCTTTCGTTGGCGGTCTGAACTCCTATTTCCAGCTGTACCTGTCCCGGTCTCAGGCTGTTGAGTATTTCCATCTCCTCCTGATTCAGGATGTCTGCCGCCAGCTCAAAATGAAAATTCGTAACGCCGTTGTCGTTGTCTCTGAGGAACCTCCAGATTTCCGCTGCTCTGCCATGATCGCAGTTGAAGGTCCTGTCCACCAGCTTCACCTGAGGCACTTTATTATCAAGAAAACGCATGAAATCACGCTTTACCAAATCCATGCTCCTGAATCTCAGCTTCCTGTCCACCGATGAAAGACAATAGCTGCATCTGAAGGGACAGCCGCGGCTGGTCTCGTAATACATCACCTTGCCTGTCAGCCTGTCCATGTCCTCATATGGAAAGGGCAGTCCGTCCATGTCGAGGGGCTCCCGCAGCGCTGTCGTCCTCATATTTCCCCTCTCGTCCCGAAAAATGATGCCTGCCACAGCTTCGAAGTCTTTACTGACACAATCTCCGGCAAATTCAAAGCCCTCGCCGACACGATCTCCGGCAATTTCAAAGACCTCGCCTGATTCGACTGATTCTTCGCTGCCGCATTCCTTTACCGCTGAGGTGTCGCGAATCATGCCCCCTGCATAAAGGTCTTTCCCGCCTTCTGACGGTCTGTCCGAAGCTGCTGCGTATACCTCAAGCAGCTGTGCAAATGTCGCTTCTCCCTCTCCCACCATGATGCCTCGCAGATTTCCATGCTCTGACATGAGCCTTTCACCGTCAAAGGAGACTTCGGGACCGCCGAGCCATATTTCAGCTGCAGGCATGATTACAGCCAGATTCCTCAGGAGGCTTTCCACGAAGGATATGTTCCAGATATAGCATGAAAACATTATGATCTCCGCATCCTGCCTGTATATGTCCGCCAGCACCTTGCGTGCAGGCTGGTTTATCGTATACTCTGCCGTTTCAATGCGGATATCACCTTCGCCGCAGTCAGCCTCCGAGCTGTCCTCCTCCGCTGCAAGGCGCATGCTGCTTTCGGCATATGCCTTCAGGCTGTGAACGGCCAGATTTAAATGTATGTACTTTGAATCTACCGAAACCAGTAAAACCTTCATCTGTCAAAACACCTTTTTCTGATCATTTGAATACGCCCTTTTCCTCCAGCTCATCGTAATCCATACCAAGAGAGGCCACTATCTCTCTGGTATGAAAGCCTGCGGGATATCCTGCAGTCTCATATCTGCACGGGCATTTGCTGAGCTTTACGGCAGTGGCCAGCTGCTTCACCTTGACGCCTTGGTGCAGCGGCAGCTCCACCTCCACCACCATCTGCCTTGCCTTTATCTGCTCGTCCTGGAGGAGAGCCTCCTTCAAATCCAACACAGGCTGAACGCAGGCGTCGTATTTCGAAAACACGACCTCCCACTCAGCTCTCGTCTTAGTCTTGAATATGCCCCTTATCTGCGCCTTTACTTCATCGACATTTTCAGGCCATACAGTTCCCTCGATGAGATCCTCCCTGCCTATCGCCGTGCAGAAGCGGTTCCAGAACTGCGGCTCCAGCGAACCTACACTCATGTACTGCCCGTCCTTGGTCTCGTAAAAATCATATACGCAGCCTCCGTTAAGCCTTTCACCCTCTCTTTCAGGCTGCCTTCCGGAAACAAGGAAGCCGGCTCCGTCTATGCTGTTGAAGGGTACGCAGCCATCCATCATGGCCACATCTATGTACTGGCCCTCTCCTGTATTCCTCCTGTGATTGACAGCCGCCAGTATACCCACCACGGAATTCAGCGAGCCCACTGCGATATCGGCAATCTGAAAATTCATCAGAGACGGTCCTTCTGCTTTTCTACCTGCATGTGAAATTATTCCGCTGCGGGACATGTAGTTTATGTCGTGGCCTGCAGCATCCCTCAGAGGCCCCGTCTGCCCGTAGCCGGTCAATGAGCAGTATATCACCGCCGGATTTACAGCCCTCAAATCGTCATAGCCTATTCCCAGCTTATCCATAACGCCGGGTCTGAACTGCTCCAGAACTATATCGTATTCCTTCACCAGCTCCTTGACTATGGCAACTCCCTCCTCCGTCTTGAGATTCAGGAACATGCTCTTCTTATTTCGTCCAAGCCACGCCTGACATGCTGAAATCTCCGTTCCTTCTATAAACGGAGGATAGTCAGTAACTATATCGGGCTTGCCGGCGGAGCTTATCTTCAAAACCTCAGCTCCCATGTCAGCCAGCATCAGCGAAGCAAATGGCCCCGGCAGCAGCGTGGAAAAATCAAGTATTTTCAAATCACTAAGCGCACCCATAATTTCCTCCTTTATCACATATCATAATATTACCATCAGGTGCGCGTTACTTCAAATAAAAAAAGAGTGCAAGTCAAAGTGCAAAACGCAAGCAAGGCTTCCTTTGCACCCATGCCGCCCTCATTCATGCCGACCTCAAGGGGGGCGCTCTTCATAAGGTACTTTCTTTGATACTCCGTCATATCACCTCCCGCGATATTTCCTGCGCAAGGTACGACAATGGATTTGTTGGCTGATTGAAACAGTTGTTCCGATCCAGCCAACATTTCTTTAGAATATTTCCTTATTTTTGTCGTATATAGCCCCTCCGTTGGCTGTTTTGCTGTGATGACATGTTTCAGCCAACACTTTTTGCCAATACTGTTGTCCAAAATCGCTTCTGCTTTATTGTCAGCCAACAGAAGCTTGTTTTTACCACTAAAACACCTCGATTCTGCGGGAAATGTTGGCTGATTTCCTTTCGTAACCTTCATCAGCCAACATCTTTAAGTAGCAAATATCACGCATTTGATTTTTGATGCGCCCCCTTTTTTTTCAAAAAAGTAAGACCTGTAAAGTATGATATGATTCAGATGAGATGGAGGTGTATTATGACAAGGAATTATACAAAAGCCTTATAACTTCAGGTGGCAAGAGAAGCTCTTCTTCCGGAAAACAAGGACATGGAGCATGTGATCACCTAAAAATATGGTATCATGCCATGAACAGTAACGAAATGGAAAAATCATCTCATGAATGATGGGCAATTTATGAGCAACGCATTTAATAATATGATCACAAGAGGATTTGGAAGTCCCTGCTGCATCATACACTCGGACAGAGGCAGCACCTACTGCTCCAAAGGCTGCAGAAAGATTATCAGTCGTTATGATTTCATCTACAGCATGAGCTGTAAAGGCGACTGCGGAGATAATGCTCCAATGGAAAGCTTTTGAGGCAAAATGAAATCAGAATAGCTTGCTGATAAATACGATACACTTATCGAAGCCAAACAGGACGTATACGAATACGTGTGGCATTTCTATCCAAGAGAAAGACCACACGAGACATTTGGTTATGTGACTCCTTTGGAATATTATAGCAGGGGTTAAACGAGGTTTGTTACTCTACTTTTATGGGTACACCTCA
>CAUDEQ010000011.1 GCA_958448635.1 uncultured Bacillota bacterium
ACCACCCTGCAGTCACCGATTTCCTTCAAAATCCGTGTGTAATATTTTTTATTTTTTTAAATCATACACATTTTGGAAATATTTGTCAATATGTCGCCTCGCAATACGATAAAAATTCTGCTCATCTGATATCCACGCACGAAAAAAGGCAAGCCTTTATGGACTTGCCTCGATTTCTGAGCTATGTTCTGAGCTATGGATTTAAGTATCTGCATCACAGCGTATCTCCTGCCTAACGCTCTATGCTGGAGTTCTATCCTAAAGTTCAATGTCTGCATTGCAGCGTACTTCTTGGTTACAGTCTTATGCCTTCCCTACAGCAGCTCTTTTCTGGAAAGGTTTATCCTGTTCTGGCTGTCGATTTCCGTCACCTTAACCTTTACGACATCTCCAACGTTCATGACGTCTTCAACCTTTTCAACTCTTTCCTTTGCCATCTTGGAAATGTGCAGCAGACCTTCCTTGCCCGGAAGTATCTCGATGAAGGCTCCCACCGAGCCCTTTGCAGTAGTAAGTATTCTTGTCACCTTACCCTCGTAGATCTCGCCCGGTTCAGGCTCCTTGATGAGCAGCTCGATTTCACGCACTCCCGCCTGAGCAGATTCCATATCAGGCGCTGCGATATATACAAGACCTGTATCGTCGATATCGATCTTAACGCCTGTATCTGCGATGATCTTGTTGATGGTCTTTCCTCCCGGTCCGATGACTGTTCTGATATGGTCAGGATCGATCTGCATGGAGATGATTCTAGGCGCATACGGCGACAGCTCTGCTCTAGGAGCAGGCAGCTCATCCAGCATTTCCTTCATGATATGCATTCTGCCCTCGTATGCCTGCTTAAGCGCTTCCTGAAGCACCTGCTTTGAAAGTCCATGCACCTTAATGTCCATCTGAATGGCAGTTACACCCTTCTCTGTACCGGCAACCTTGAAGTCCATGTCACCGAGGAAGTCTTCCATTCCCTGGATATCGGACAGAATGGCCATCTTGCTGCTGCCGTCCTCTTCCACCCTTTCGATGAGACCCATGGCTATACCTGCAACAGGAGCCTTTATAGGAACACCTGCGTCCATCAGAGCCAGACAACTTCCGCATACTGACGCCTGCGAGGTCGAGCCGTTGGACGAAAGTACTTCGGATACGACTCTTATGGCGTAAGGGAATTCCTCTTCGTTTGGAAGTACAGGGATGAGGGCTCTTTCAGCCAGTGCGCCGTGTCCGATTTCTCTTCTTCCCGGACTTCTCATAGGTCTTGCTTCACCTACTGAATATGGAGGGAAGTTGTAGTGATGCATGTATCTCTTCTCAGTCTGCTCCGTTATACCGTCGATGGTCTGTGCTTCACTGAGAGGTGCGAGAGTTGCAACCGACAGAACCTGAGTCTGTCCTCTCTTGAAGAGGCCTGTACCATGAGTTCTCGGCAGTACGCTTGTATCGCACCATATAGGTCTGATTTCTTCTCTCTTTCTGTTGTCAGGTCTTATGCCGTCATCAAGGATGAGGCTTCTTACCTGTTCCTTTGTAATGGCGTAGAGGACATTGCCTATGTCCTTTCCATTGTCAGGATATATTTCTTCAAAATGCTCTTTTGTTTCTGCTTCCACTGCATCCATGTTTTCCAGTCTTTCCATCTTGTCAAATGTCTGGATGGCAGCTCTCATTTTATCCTCGGCATATGCTCTTACTGCCGTATCTATGTCCTCAGGTACCTGGTAAAGCTCCACCTCCATCTTAGGCTTGCCGATTTCGGCAACGATGGCCTCGATGAATTCAACGATCTTCTTGATTTCCTCGTGGGCAAACATGATGGCATCGAGGATCGTTTCTTCAGGAACCTCATTGGCGCCGGCTTCAACCATCATTATGGCGTCCTTTGTTCCGGACACCACCAGATGCATGGAGCTTTCCTCTCTCTGGGCCAGGGATGGATTGACGATGAACTGTCCGTCCACCATTCCTATGAGAACAGAGCCTGTAGGTCCATCCCATGGAATATCGGAAATAGCCAGGGCCACCGACGAGCCTATCATGGCTGCGATTTCGGATGGAGCGTCGTGATCAACGCACATAACTGTTGCCACTACCTGTACGTCATTGAAAAAACCCTTAGGGAATAATGGTCTCAGCGGTCTGTCCATCAGTCTTGAGTTGAGGATGGCCTTTTCACTCGGTCTTCCTTCCCTCTTTATGAAACCTCCCGGAATCTTTCCTGCAGCATACATCTTCTCTTCATAGTCGCATGACAGCGGGAAAAAGTCGATGTCAGGTCTCGGTTCCTTGGAAGCGACAGCTGTAACGTTTACAACTGTATCTCCGTACTTTACCATGACCTGTCCGTTGGCCATTTCGCATACCTTGCCGATTTCCAGCTCCAAAAGCTTTCCGCCTATGGCTGTCTTGAATGTTCTGTAATCTGTGAATTTCATAATAAACAACTACCTCCTGTTTATTTTCTCTTTTGACTTCCGCAGCGTCTTTATGGACGCCAAAAATATGAACAAAGCCGCTCGCCGAGATCATCGACGAATGGTTTTGCTTGAATACAGGAAATGCCGCATGCTTGAAGCTTTCCGATACACATCTGAGCCGGCTCCGCCTGTTCTTTTTAGGCGGCCGGTCTTGTCAAAGCATGGAAAGCGCCGTACACCTGATATCTCCCATATCAAAAACAAAGGCGGGATTTATGTCCCGCCTAAATTTCTTAAGTTGATTTACTACTTTCTCAAACCTAAACGAGCGATCAGTGATCTGTATCTTTCAAGATCATTTTCCTTCAGGTAATTGAGAAGGTTTCTTCTCTGTCCTACCATCTTTAAAAGACCTCTTCTTGAATGGTGGTCCTTCTTATGAACTTTCAGATGCTCGTTAAGATCGTTGATTCTGTAAGTAAGGATAGCGATCTGTACCTCAGGGGAACCTGTGTCGCCTTCCTTCAGCTGATACTCTTTGATGATTTCCGCTTTCTTTTCTGTAGTTATCATTTCTTTTCCTCCTTTTTTTCATTCGCCTGAAGCCGGGTCGCCGTCGGAGTGTCGGCTGACTAAGCTCAGGTAAAAAACTCAACGATTAATACTACCATACGTTCTCTGATAATGCAAGGAATTTGTTGAAATTCACACAATAATCATGGTTTGACACCCATTGACGAAAATCATATATATGAAAAATAATAAGCATCTGCAGCACATCCTCTTATCATCAACATATGCTGTATCTGTTATCCATCAGACTCATAGCTATGATGATGCAAACCGCTCCCAGCGCTGCCGGCACCGCCATATATATTATTACGCCGAACACCGTATAATCTCCTCCTGTCACTGCAGACTCCAAAGCAAATAGCGCTGCGCTTACCGCCAGCATAGCCACGATGGAAGAAACCACTGTACCTGCCGTCACCACCGCACTCCTCCTCTGAGGATCAAGCATATGTCTTATCACTGATGCCAGCTGGAACACGCCGAACAAAAACATCCCGCCCGACAATAGCCCAACAGGCAGTAATACAACCTCTACAGCCATTGCCATCAGCTGTCCCTTATCGTATATTACTTCTCCAACAGCAACAACTCCGTCTTCTGCCGCCACATATACCCCCGAAAGCTCCTGAAGCAGATACATGCCCATGCCATTGCCCGGCACACCTGTACCATATGCCTCCAATACCTTGTCCAATGTGAACTCCATGATTATAGCAGCTATGCACACTACCATACAGAGGTTTGCAGCTATGGCCTTCCCCAGCACCACATGTCTCATGGATACAGGCACCATCATATATGTATAAGCTTCATCGTCGAACATGCTGCGGTCAAACAAATCCCTGCATGCAAGAAGCAGATACACAAAAGCAGCTGCCAATGCCGCTATCGTAAGAAATCCCGGAGCTATGAATGCAGCTACGAGCCATCCCACACATCTTTCGAGATTTCTCCTGCATATTTCCAGATTCATCTTAACCGATCTGTATAGCATATCCTCACCTGCCTTCCTGCTTTGCTATCCCCAAAATCCTTCCGTATTTCATCACCTTGTGAGTTTTTGCATATTCCTGTTGTGTACCACCGGTGATTTTACCGTTGGCATCGTATTCCTCCAGCACCTCTGTTTCAGCTTCTTCTGATAACACAGCTCCGTCACCATCGATGACTCCGCTCCTTGTCCTCACGTTCTCTCCGCTTTCATCATATATAATTGCACCTGACGGTGTGTTCTCCGTCCTGACAAAGCCTCCGCCTATAGGCTCCATATAGGTGAAAGGTCCTTCCACAAATTCACCTTTTTCATCTATCAAATCATATTCCGCTTCACCTTGCGCTACACCTATGAAGTATCTGCTGCCTTCTATCTCCCTTATGTCCTCATACTCTCCGTAATATGAATCGCTCAAAAATGTCCACTCCACCTCTGTCATTTCCCTGTTGTTTTCTGCCACATAATCAAAGCTTCTGACGATATCCACAGCCATCATGATCATCCAGGCTGCTATGACAGCTCCTGCCAGCCCTATAAGCTTCATTTTCATACAAACTGCCCTCCTTACTTCATAGCCCTGACGATTTCTTCAAGAGGCCTTTTTTCACGTGCCACAAGCTCCTCGCATAAGCCTTCGCCCACTACACGGCCTTTTTTCAAAACAATAATGCTGTCGAAAAGCCTCTCCATATCATGGATATGATGAGTGACTATCACTATACTGCTTCTGTAATCAAAGCCTTCGAGAATCGCATCCATCACCACTTCTCTGGCTCCGCCGTCTACTCCGCCGATGGGCTCATCCAGAAGATAAAGATCGGCCTTTCTCGCCATGACCACACTCAGCTGCACTTTTTCCACCATTCCCTTGGACATCTCTCTGAAATTCCTTTCAGGCTCCAGCTCAAATCTCTGCAGCAGGCTTCTGCACCTTTCTTCATCAAAATCATCGAAGTATGTATTGTAAAAGCCCATGACCTCCTCCGGAGTTTTTACACCGTAAAAGCGTACTGTATCCGGCAGATATGACACCTTTGCCTTGGTGATATGAGACGGCCTTTCTCCATCTATAAGCACGCTGCCGTCATACCTCATGTAAAGTCCTGCCAGCACCTTCAGCAGCGTGGTCTTTCCGCTGCCGTTTTCCCCCAGAAGACCTATGATTTCCCCTCTCGGTATATTTATATCGACATCATCAAGCGCGGTGACATAACCGAAGTTTTTTGTCAGACCTCGTATTTCCACCAGCGGTTTTTCCTTTACAAGTTCAAGCATATTCTCCTCCTGACCTTCCGTTTACTTCAGCGAATAATACTTTTCCAGCAGATTGGAAGAATATCTCACCAGCCCATATGTCGCTGCGATTTTCAGCAGCCATGCGATGACTATCTGCGGTATGGCCAGCTGGGATTCAAAGAACAGCCCCGGCAGCCACAGAAACAGAAATGTCAATGCACCATAAGCTGCGATGGCTGCCATAGCTGCAATGATACTGAAGATGATGCTGTTTACGCCAACCTCCGTCGTATTTCTTATTATCACAGTACAGAAGATAACAGCACTGATAAATACTCCTTCAACCATTATGGTGATGAATATGGTACATATGATGAAAATCACCGAAGCCGTCGTCATCTCACCATCAGAAAGTGTACTGTGCGCATCGATCATGGTATATGCGGCTCGATCCAGCAAGTCCATATATCCCGGATCTGCAGGCGTGAAAAATTGCATCATAAAATAATATATACACAGCACCATGAACAGGCAGACACCTGCGCATTGAGCCGTTCCCGACACTACCTTGGCCGCTGCCAGCTTTCTGAATGATACGGGAACGCTCATGTAGATATACGCCTCTTCACCGAACATGCTTTTATAAAAGATGCTTTTAAGTGAAGGAATCACGATTACTACCATGTCCAGCATCAAAAATACCAGCAGTATGGCGAGCCGTCCGAAAAAGACAAAATATATCGCCGCAGCCACCGAAAATGTCAGCATGAAATTTGACGCTTTTGATATCAATCCGCTGTTAAGCTCCATCGCATCACTCAGCTTCATGTTTCCTTCACCTCCAAACTTATGATACCGCAGCCTGCAGGTCCATTTATCATAATATTATTCGTATCAGGCAGGAATATCATCTCCTTGCATATGGCCGGCAGCACTGTATCGCCCGCCTTATCCTTCAACCCATATATGATCCTTTCATCGTATCCGTCATTGATCCTTTCCATATAAACCGTCCACTCACCTGCAGCCTTGTATCGAGGATTCATGCCTGCTCCTATTCCTGTATAAGGCTCCCCGTCTTCACTGTAGCATATGGCCCTTCGAACATCTTCCAAATCAGCAAATCCTATATTACCTTCTCTGCTTCTGGTGACTGTTTCCATATATCGCATATCATGCTTTCTGTTTTCATATGTGCTTATACGTTCTATCAGGCTATCATCGGTTACCGTGAACAGCTCTCCCTCACCGTCAAGAATAATGTATTGCCCTGTATCGTCTTTCCCGATGGTCTTTACCACATATACGCCGTCACCATGGCATATCAGCTCATATTCCGCCCCTCCAAACAAAGGAGAAAAGTCCTCATCTGTAAAGAAGCCGTATGCGCCGGCAGAGCTGTCTGCGCTGCTGCTGTCGCAGCTATATTCCCCCTTTTCGTCAAGCACATATCTAGCTGCTATGCCTTCCGGCGCTATGGATCTGCATATAAACCAGTTGCCGTCGTCCATCCTTACAGCGTTATAGCAGTCTTCATATGCAGCTTTCGTCTCTCCGCTGAGCGCATCTACGATAAAAACCCCGTCTGACGCCTCTTCAACAGGGTCGTCACCGTATCTTATAAAATACCTGTCCCCTGCATATGCGTAAGGATATCTTATGCGATTGAAGGCTTTGAGCTTCTTTCCATCTGTATCCGTCAATACCCATTCATCATCTGTTGCCGCTGCCAGATACTCTCCGCCGTGATATTCCGCCGCATAATATCTGCATGGCAAAACCATCCTTCCACTTTCGTCCATGATGCCGCATTCATCGCCGTAATTTTCCATTCCGATAAAATATCTGTCGCCTGTTCTCATAACATACATCTCTTCTGCAGATTTAACCGGCCGTGTGAGCCACTCATAGCTCATGGCCGCATTGTTATAGGCATCTATTTGATCATATCTGCTCCACATGCTGAAGCTCATGCTGCATGTCACGATCAGCAGCACCAGAGCTGTATTTATCAGTAATTTCATCGCTGTCACCTTTCACTTTTCATGGATAATAACTGTCAGTTTTGCTAACCTGTCATCTGCTCATCCATGGGAAACATATCTCTCAGCTTTTCACGAAAAAACTTTTCGGCCTCCTGCAGATCATATCCCAGCTCAAGAAGCTTGCTGCAGAATTCCCGGGCAGCTTCCTCCGCCTGTTGCTCTCTCATGCTCTCTATCGCAATGCTGCTGTCGGTGACGAATCTTCCCATGTTTCTGTTGGTAACGAGGATTCCTTCTCTTTCCAGCTCATGGAGGGCTCTCTGAACTGTATTGGGGTTTACTCCCAGCTCTCCTGCGTATTCTCTGACAGACGGTATCTTCTGGCCGGGTTTCAACTTTCCCGCTGCGATCTCTCCTGTGATATACTCCATTATCTGAATATATATGGGCTTCCCTTCTGTCCGGTCCATGTCAACGCACCTCCTTCTCTCATCTATGTATTGGTGTATTATGTACTTAATACACCAATACATAATTAAGCTTTTGTCAATAGTTTTCAGAAGATTCTTTAATGTTTTTTAAACAAAGATGATTCCAATATTTCCTTCGTACGAAAAAAGCAGCTCCTCTATACAAAGCTGCTTATTCTTCTCATTATTCTGTTTTATCTCCCATCACAGCGATCCTTTTTCCCTGTGGTATGCCTTTGCCCTGATGCAATCGCTCTTTATCTGGGCGCTGAGCGCCTCGACGCTGTCGAACTTCATCTCGTCTCTCGTTTTTCTGATGAACTCGACCTTGATGTTTTTGCCGTAAAGCTCGCTGTCGAAGTTGAATATGTGAGTTTCGACGTTTTTGCCGTAGACACCTATGGTCGGCTTCACTCCCACGTTGGTTATGCTGGGATATCTGACGCCGTTATATATGCAGAATGTGGTGTATACGCCGTTGGGAGGGCTTACCATCGACTCATCTATCATGATGTTGGAGGTCGGAAATCCTATGGTTCTTCCCAGCTTGTTGCCCACAACCACTTCTCCTCCTATGGAGTAAGGGCGTCCCATGAATTTGGCACATTCCTCCATGCGGCCCTCCTCTATGAGCCCTCTGATGTAGGTACTGCTCACCACTATGCCGTCTATCTTATAGGGCTCCTGAACATGGATGCCAAAGCCCTTTTTAAGACCTTCACGCATCAGTATCTCAGGATTTCCTGCCGCCTTATATCCGAAATGGTAATTGAAGCCGCAGTATGCTTCCCTTATCCTGAACTTCTTGATCAGAAGTCTGTCCACGAATTCCTCCGGCTTCATCTTTAGTATCTGCTGCGTAAAAGGTATGTTGAACATGTAGTCGACGCCCATTTCCCTGATGATGGCCGCCTTTTCCTCCGGATAATTGATGTTCTTCACCGTCGGAACCTTTTCCAGCAATGTCCTGGTATGATTGGAGAAGGTGAACACCGCACTTTTCAGCCCTGCCGCCTCCGCACTCTTTACAGTCCTTCCTATGATTTCCTGATGGCCTCTGTGAACTCCGTCAAAGTTCCCCAGTGCGATTACAGTCGGCTCTATGTTCTTTACATCTCCAAGCGAATTGAATATCTTCATTTCATTTATCCCTCTCGACAAGTATCTTGTCCGCCTTTAAAAGCCTCTCTCTGCTGTCATGATAACCTGTACCGATGAATTCTCCCGTATCGGCGCTGTATACGCAGTAGAGAGTGCTGTAGCTTCTTCCTCGTTTGTTCTTCAGTCTGTCATCGGTGATGGGCGGCTCAGACATCACCCTTATCTGATTCCACCTGATGCTGTTTCCCATGCTGAAGTATTTCACACGGTCTTCCTTCATCTCTATACGCCCGAAATGCACCAGCGGTCTGTCTGTATCCATGACAAACCCTTCGATCTCCGCCTCCTCCATGGACTTGAGCGCCTCCGGATCCACGCCGTCCTCTATTGTGAATATACCGCTGGCAAGCCTGGTCAGCGATGACATCACGGCGCCGCAGCCCAGAGCTTCTCCCATGTCGCTGCATATGGTCCTGATATATGTACCCTTGGAGCATGTCACCACGAATGTGACCTCTCCCTTCTGCACATCGATGTCTTCTATCTCAAGGCTCCTTATCGTCACCCGTCTCGGCTTGGCCTCTATATCCACGCCCTCTCTGGCATACTGATACAGCTTCTTGCCGTTTATCCTTACAGCGGAATATTTTGGAGGTATCTGCTCTATCTCTCCGTGGAAAGCCGCCAGTGCCTTTCTTATGTCCTCTTCCGCAATGCCGTCGGTGCTTCTTGTCTCCAGCGTTTCTCCCCATATATCCAGGGTGTCTGTAATGAGTCCCAGCCTTGCGGTGCATCTGTATGTTTTATCGTCAAGATCGGTATATTCCATAAGCCTTGTCGCCTTGCCTATATATATTGGCAGGACTCCCTGTGCCATGGGGTCCAGCGTCCCTCCGTGACCAATCTTCTTCACTCCTTTGAGCCTCAAAACTCTCCGACAGACAGCCACACAGTCGTGAGACGTCCAATCCTGCGGTTTGTTCAATACAAGTATTCCATCTTTCATCAGGCCAGCTTCTCCCAATAGTCATCTATTTCTTTTCTGAGCGCAGTCAGCGCTTCATTCATATCCATATGCAAAGTGCAGCCTGCGGCCTTTTTATGGCCTCCGCCTCCAAAGGACGCAGCTATTTTATCAACGTTGGCATATGATTTTGCCCTCATGCTGACCTTGACGCAATCGCCCTTTTCCTTGAGAAATACCGCCATCTCAACACCTTCGATATTCCTCAGCATATCTATGCTGCCCTCAGCATCATCGAGAATGGCAGACGCCTGCTGCAGCATTTCTCCTGTAACGCAGGAAACAGCCACCTTTCCGTCGTGCAGAAATTCCGCACGCTGCAATATCATGGTCTGCAGCTTTATCTTTTTAACAGGTACCGTCTGATAGAGTCTGACATTTATGGCCGTATGGTCTATTCCCGCCCTCAGCAGCTCCGCAGCCACCAGATGAGTCTCCGCCGTCGTATTGGAGAACTGAAAGCTTCCGGTGTCCGTACTGAGCCCTGTATACAGCGACTCTGCAATTTTCACGTCCATGTAGACATCCATCTCCCTCAGCAGCCTGTACACTATCTGACATGTTGCTGCAGCGCTCTCATCTATGTAGTAGTAATCGCCGAATCCGCTTCCCGTTGCGTGATGATCGACGCAGAGCCTGAGCCTGCCTTCATCGTATTTATCTGCAAATGCCGGGAACCTGCCGTATTCTCCGCAATCCACGCATATGCAGACATCGGGAGAAATCAGGCAGTCTGCATCTGCAGTGCAGAACTCCGTATCCATGAAGTCTATATAATGCGGGATCTCCTCATCTATCAGTATCCACGCAGTCTTCCCTTCGTTTCTCAGGGCACGGCAAAGAGCCGCAGCTGCTCCCAGTGCGTCTCCGTCCGTATTTGTATGGATAAAAATCAATATGGATTCAGCCGCCTTGAGATGGCCGGCCAGTTCCTTCAGCGAAGCATTGTTTTTCATCGTCTATTCCTCGCCGTCATGCTTTATGTCAAGCTCATCGATGATTTTCGATATATGTCGTCCGTATTCCATTGATTTGTCTATCTTGAAAATCAGGTCAGGAACGTGTCTCAGTTTTATCTGTCTGCCTATTTCCCTGCGAATGAAGCCCTTGGCACTGCCCAGAGCAGCAAGAATTTCCTTCTGCTGTTCCTCTGCCTTTTCCTCATCGGAGGATGGACCAAGCACAGAAACGAATACTGTTGCATAGCTTCCGTCGCTTGTCACCTCCACTGCAGTGATGCTTATCATTGCAGACAGCCTGGGGTCCTTGAGTCCTCTGATAAGAAGCTCGCTTATTATTCTTCTTATCTCCTCACCAAGTCTTCCCTGTCTGTATCCCTTGCTCATTTTGCCTCCTAGTCTCTGGCGATCTCCTCCATAGTGAAGCATTCGATAATGTCGCCTTCCTTGATATCGTTGTAGTTTTCTATACCGATACCGCATTCATATCCCTGAGCCACCTCTTTGGCATCGTCCTTGAATCTCTTCAGGGATGATATTCTGCCTTCGTGTATAACGATACCGTCTCTTACAAGACGAATCTGCTCGTGTCTAACGACCTTGCCGTCAGTTACATATGCTCCGCCTACGATACCTACGCCAGGCACCTTGAATGTATTTCTTATTTCTACTGTTCCCAGAACGACTTCCTTAAATTCAGGATCCAGCATACCCTTCATGGCATTTTCAACATCGTCGATGATATCGTAAATTACTCTGTAGGTCCTTATCTGTATTCCTTCTCGTTCCGCTATGGCGCTTACCGCAGCGCTAGGTCGTACATTGAATCCGATGATTACCGAGCCGGATGTTCCCGCCAGCATGATGTCGGACTCGTTTACGGTACCAACGCCTGTATGAACTATCTTTACTCTTACCTCGTCGTTTGACAGCTTTTCAAGAGACGATACGATGGCTCCCACTGAGCCCTGCACGTCGCCCTTTATGATCAGGTTAAGCTCCTTGACCTCGCCCTCCTTGATCTGGCTGAACAGCTCTTCCAGAGTTGTGCTGGAGTTTCTTGCCATTACCTCTTCTCTCAGCTTAAGCGCTCTGTTTTCTGCGATTTCTCTTGCCGTTCTGTCATCCTTCACTGCATTGAAGACGTCGCCTGCCTGAGGAACCTCGGTAAGACCCAGTACCTCGACTGCAGTCGCAGGTCCTGCCATCCTCACCTTTTCTCCTTTATCGTTGGTCATCAGCCTTATCTTACCTGAGCATGTACCTGCAACTATGCTCTTTCCTGATTTCAGCGTACCATTGAGTACCAGCAGGCTTGCCACAGGACCCTTGGCCTTGTCGAGACGTGCTTCCAGTACTGTTCCGACTGCCAGTCTGTCCGGATTTGCCTTGAGCTCCAGCACCTCTGCCTGAAGGAGTATCATCTCCAGCAGATTGACGATGCCTTCGCCTGTCTTGGCGGATACAGGCACGCTTATAACATCTCCGCCCCAGTCTTCCACCAGAACTCCGTTGTTGGCCAAATCGGTCTTTACAACGTCAGGGTTTGCTCCCGGCTTATCCATCTTGTTTATGGCTACGATAATAGGAACTCCTGCAGCCTTGGCATGGCTTATGGATTCTATTGTCTGCGGTTTTACACTGTCGTCTGCAGCTACTACGAGAACTGCAATGTCAGTTGAGTGCGCACCTCTGGCTCTCATGGCTGTGAAGGCTTCATGTCCCGGAGTATCCAGGAAGACTATCTTCTGTCCGTTTATCTCAACCTCGGATGCACCTATGTGCTGAGTGATCCCACCTGACTCCGATGCCGTTACATTCGTCTTTCTTATGGCGTCCAGCAGCGATGTCTTACCGTGGTCTACGTGTCCCATTACAGTGATGATAGGTGGTCTTGGCTTCAGATCCTCTTCCTTATCCTCGAAGTTTTCTATGCCTTCTTCTTCTATCTCTTCCTCTATCTTGCCGATGACAACCTGTATTCCCATCTCTTCAGCCAGCAGCACGACAGTGTCCTCGTCGAGGTTCTGGTTCACATTGGCCATAACACCCATCTTCATCAGCGTCATTATGATCTGGGATACTGTCGTCTTGGTCTGCTCTGCAAAGCCTGCAACAGTGATAGGCACGTTGATCATAACAGTTCCTACAGGCAGTATTACTTCTTCCACTTCAGGCTCAACAGCGGCCTTAGGCTTGCTACTCTTCTTGTTCCTTACCTGCTTTTCAAGAGACTTAGGCTGCATCTTGCCGCCTTTTCTGTTTCCTCTTTCCAGCTTGGCAAACTTGTTATGCTCCTTATCCTTTTCCCTGTTCTTCTTATCTCCGCGTCCTGCGCCCGGCTTGGTGCTCATCACTTCGCCTGCGGAATCATCACGTCTTGCCGCAGGTCTTGCAGGTCTATCGGATCTGTCGTTTCTCCTGTCATTCTTGTCGGAAGGCTTCCTATCTGCCGGCTTTCTGTCGGAAGGTCCTCTTCTATCGCCTCTTTCAGTTCTGTCAGACTGCCTTCTGTCTGAATTTCTCCTCGGCCTGTCTTCCTTCCTTTCCTTCTCGGCTGCCTTTCTTTCTTCCTTCCTCTTCTGTGCGGCAGCTGCCCGTCTCTCGGCAGCCTCAGCCTCTTCACGCCTTACGTCTTCGGCCTTTTTTACCACCTTGAGTCTGCTGAGACGTCTAGGAGGCTCCGGCTTCGCTTCCTCAGCCTTAGTCTCTTCCTTCTTAGTCTCCGCAGCCGGTGCTTCATCCTTCTTAGGCTCTTCCTTTACAGCCGCTGCCGGCTTTTCCTCAGTCTTCGCTTCCTCAGCCTTCTCAGCAGCAGGCTTTACTTCAGGCTCTGATACAGCAGGCTTTTCATCTGCACTCTTTACAGCGGCGGCAGCAGGCTTTGCTTCAGCAACAGCCTGAGCTTCTGCAGCGCTTACTGCTTCTTCCTTTACAGCCTTGACCTCTTCCCTGGCTGTTTCTTTTTCAGCTGCTTCTCTTGCGAGCCTTTCCTCAAGCATCGCCTTGGATACTACAGGCTTCCCGGCCGGAGGCTTAGGTCTTCCGGTGACTGACTTTGGCACTACAGGCTTACCTGCAGGCGGCTTTGCCGTCGCTGTTTTTTCGGAGACCTTTGCTGCAGCTTTGGATGTCTTCTTCATTTCAGGCAGTTTAATATTGGCAGCCTTTACAGTTACCTTAGGCTCCCCTGTCTTAGATGTGCTCTCTGATTTTTTCGCCTTGGCTCTCACAACCTTGGTCTCAGCGTGAGCTCCGCTTTTCATGACCGTATTCCTTACTGCAGTCGCATCTATATCTGACAGTTCATCACTTATCTTCGTCACCGCTATACCCATAGATTTGGCTTTCTCCAGCACATCACTGCCGGTGAGATTAAGTTCAGCTGCCAGGTCTTTTATTTTCATACGCATCTCCTCCTTTACCGGTTCTCTCCGTTTATTTCCTTCTTTATAGCTTCTGAAAAACTCGCATCACAGACAGCAAATACACTTCTGCCCT
The DNA here is from genome assembly GCA_958448635.1 of uncultured Bacillota bacterium. Lineage (GTDB taxonomy): Bacteria > Bacillota > Clostridia > Peptostreptococcales > Anaerovoracaceae > Lentihominibacter. Next base: position 14,255 of record CAUDEQ010000011.1, read on the forward strand.
GTGAGCCTATTGCATGGGACAATTCTTCGCTGCCTCCGTACTTCACATATTCAACGCCGTGTTTCCTGATCTCTTTCATTATCTTTTTTTCACTGTTTTCCGAAATATCCTCGGCCAGTATCATAAGCCTGACCTTTCCCTTGTTCATGGCGAATATGCATGTATTCACACCGGCCATTATGTTTCCGGATTTCTTGGCGAGTCCCAGATAATTAATCGCTTTTTTCCTCATATTTTTCCAGCTCCGTGAACAGAGTCTTCATCTCCTCCTCTGAAATCTCTCTTTCGAAATTTCTCTGAAGACTTCTCCTCTTCTTTGCCTTTTCCATACATTCTCTGTCAGGACACAGATATACGCCTCTTCCCTTGGCCTTACCTGTGGGGTCCACTGTGATATTGTCTTCGTAACAGGCAATCCTGATGAGACTGCCCTTGGGCTTGGATTCCATGCAGCCTACGCACCTTCTCATGGGGATTTTCTTATTCTTCAACTTCATCGCCTTCTTCCACATATTCGATGCCGTCATCCTCCATGTCCTCCGCCTCATCATCTTCAACGTATTCGATATCGTCTTCGATGATGTCATCAGCCTCGTCATAGTACTCATCTTCGTCGTAGTCCCCGTATTCCTCAAATTCGGAATCGCCGAAATACTGTGTATGGCTCTTTATATCTATCTTCCATCCGCAGAGCTTTGCGGCAAGTCTTACATTCTGCCCTTCTTTTCCTATTGCCAGTGACAGCTGATAGTCCGGAACAACCACGGTTGCCGCCTTTTCCTCCTCATCAACGATGACCTCCTCCACCTTGGCAGGACTCAATACGTTCTTGATGAGTATTCTCGGATCTTCATCCCACGTGGTTATGTCGATCTTCTCTCCAAACAGCTCATCCACTATATTCTTTACTCTGGAGCCGCCTGTTCCCACACATGCGCCTACAGGGTCAACATTCTCATCCTCGGTATACACTGCGATCTTTGTTCTTGAGCCGGCTTCCCTTGCAATGCTCTTGATCTCCACGATCCCTTCTTCGATTTCAGGCACCTCCAGCTCGAAAAGTCTTTCAACAAAGCCCGGGTGTGTCCTGGAAAGAAACACCTGCGGCCCCTTTGTGCTTTTTCTGACGTCCATGATATATGCCCTTATTCTGTCGTTGACCTTATACCTTTCACCGCGTGCTCTTTCTCCGGCAACCAGGATTCCCTCCGTATTTCCCATATTAACGAATATGGTCTCGTTGCTTATTCTCTGTACAACTCCGGTGATAAGATCTCCCTGTCTGTCGATATAGCTGTCAAAGACCATTCCTCTCTCAGCCTCTCTTATCCTCTGAACGACAACCTGCTTGGCAGTCTGCGCCGCTATCCTTCCGAAGTCCTTAGGCGTCACCTGATACTCCACAACATCGCCCACTTCGTATCTTGGATCGATCTCGAGAGCCTCCTCCAGAGAAATCTCGGTGAATTCATCCTCGACCTCTTCAACGACATCCTTCCTCATGAGAACATCCACATAGCCTGCGTCCTTATCTATGCTTACTCTGACATTCTGAGCAGTTCCGTAATTTTTCTTATATGCTGAAACCAGCGCCGATTCGATGGCTTCCAGAAGAACATCCTTTGATATTCCTTTTTCCTTAACTAAATCGTTTATGGCATTAATAAAGTCACTGTTCATTTTATTCAATATCCTCCTAATTTAGAAAATAACGGCCAGATTTGCCTTGGCTATTTCCGATAACTCCAACTCCCATTTTTTATCATCATGGTCAGCGACGACGATGGTATCACCATGGATACTCTCCAAAACTCCATCGATCCTTTTGACGCCGTCCCTGCCCTTATACAGCTTTATTTCGATCTGACTTCCCACATATCTTTCATAATGCTCTTCCTTAAGCAGCGGTCTGTCCATTCCCGGTGAGGAAACCTCCAGATAATAATTCTGCTCGATGGGATCCTCCTCGTCCAGCTTCTCGCTTAAAAATCTGCTTACCTTCTCACAATCCTCAGTTCCGATATACGCCTCCTTTTCAGTTTTATCCACATATACTCTGAGGAACCAGTCTCTGCCTTCCTTCACGAACTGGCAGTCGTAAAGCTCATATCCCTCGTCATTAAGAAATCCGTTAAGCATCTCCTCGACGATATCCGTAATTTTTTTCTTTGCCATGTTCATCTCACTTTCAGCATTTTCGTGCATTGTTACTGATCACAAAAGTAAAGAGTGGGTTTTGCCCACTCTTACTTCAATCAAGTACTGTTGTCACTGAATATATTAGCATATAAACCCCGCCGTTGCAAGGGTTTTGTTATAAATAATTTCGATAAATGCTTGTATTTTCAATGGTTTTGGAAGCCTGAGGATGCAAAGGTGCGCCTCCGCACTGTGTCCGGCGGCAATACCTCTCATAAGGCCTTGCGACTCATTCCCGCTATGCAGCATCAGAAGAGGCTCATCTGAGCTGTTTCAGGCAGTCCCTCCAGCACGCCGTGCTGCCTCATCTCATCCAGCGCCGTCTTGTTGACTCTTCCACGCTCGCTGATCTCTTCGACGGTCTCATACGGTCTCTTAAGGTATTCCTCCTGAAACACGGTGGCTGCGCCTTCTCCAACGCCCGATATAGCCACAAACGGCAGCACCACCTTTCCGTCGTGGGCGATGAACCGCAGGCTGTCGGAGACTCCCAGTCTTGCAGGCGCAAATTCATAGCCTCTGGCGTACATCTCATATGCGACCTCCAGCACCGTGACCTCTTCCTCCTCCTTCTTGGAAGCGTCCTTTCCCTTGCGAATTATCTCGTTGAGACGATCCTCCACAGCCTTCTGACCTCGAAGTATCACCTTTTCATCGAAATATGCCACCTTGGTGGTAAACCACACAGCGTAGAATTCAACAGGATGATATACCTTATAATATGCGATACGCGCCGACATCATGACGTATGCCACAGCATGGGCACGCGGGAACATGTACTTTATCTTCTTACATGATTCTATGTACCATTCGGGAACCTGATGCTCCCTCATCAAGGTCTCCTGCTCCTCTGTGAGGCCTTTTCCCTTTCTTACCTTTTCCATTATGGTAAAGGCATCCTTGTTGGGCAGCCCCTTGAGCCTCAGGTAGTTCATGATGTCATCTCTGGTGGCGATGGCCTCCTTCATAGTCGTTACGCCGTTTACGATCAGATCCTGTGCATTGCCCAACCACACGTCGGTGCCGTGGGAAAGCCCTGAGATACGCACCAGCTCCTCGAAGCTGGTGGGCTGTATGTCGTCCAGCATCTGCCTTACGAACTTGGTGCCGAACTCAGGTATGCCGTAGCTGCCGTGGGTGAACTTGTAATCAGGGTCCTTGATGTCAAGGCCCTCCGTTCCGATGAAGATGGACATCACCTTGTCGTCCTTGATGGGAACGGTCAGCGGATCCACACCCGTCATATCCTGAAGCTGTCTTATCATGGACGGAGCATCGTGCCCCAGTATATCCAGCTTCAGCAGATTCTGGTCAATGGAGTGGTAGTCGAAATGTGTCGTCACTATATCGGATTTCACATCGTTTGCAGGATGCTGCACAGGGCAGAACTCATATATCTCATGTCCTCTCGGCACGATGATGATGCCTCCGGGGTGCTGTCCGCTGGTCTTCCTGACACCCTCACAGCATGAAGTCAGCCTGTCCAGCTCAAATTTATTCACGTTTATATTGCGCTCGTCAAAATACTTTGCCACATATCCGAAGGCAGTCTTGTCCTTGATTGTGCCTATCGTTCCCGCCTTATATACGTTCTCCGAGCCGAATATTTCCTCAACATATTTGTGAGCCGTAGCCTGATATTCTCCCGCAAAGTTCAGATCTATATCAGGCTCCTTGTTGGCTTCGAAGCCCAGGAATGTTTCAAAAGGAATGGTGAAGCCTTCTTTTCTGTACGGTGTACCGCATACAGGACACACCTTGTCCGGCATATCCACTCCGCAGTCATACTTGGTCTTGTCTCCCCACTCCATATGCTTACATTCAGGATTCGGACAGAGGTAGTGGGCAGGAAGCGGATTTACCTCCGTTATACCTGACATGGTGGCTGCAAAGGATGATCCCACCGAGCCTCTGGAGCCTACCAGATATCCGTCTGAAAGAGATTTCTGTACCAGCATCTCCGCAGACCTGTACATTACGGCATATCCGTTGTCTATGATGGAGTTCAGCTCCTTGTCCAATCTGGCTCTTATCTCCTCAGGCAGCGGTGAGCCGTACATTCCCTCTGCACGCTCATCGCATACACGCCTCAGGTATTCCTCGGCGCCGTCAATCTTAGGAGGGAACTTCCCCTCCGGAACAGGCATCATAGGCTCAATCATGTCCGCTATCAAATTGGTGTTGGTGATGACCACCTCGTAAGCCTTTTCCTCGCCGAGATACATGAATTCCTCCATCATCTCCTGCGTCGTTCTGAAATACAGCCCCTCGTCTCCCTCCACATCCTTGAAGCCCTGACCTGCCATCAGGATTCTTCTGTAAAGAGCCTCCTCGGCATCGAAATAGTGGGAGTCACAGGTGGCGCATACGGGCTTTCCGTATTTTTCACCGAGAGCGACTATCTTCCTGTTGTTTTCCTTAAGCTCCTCCTCGCTGCCGACAGTTCCGTTGCTCAGCATAAAGCTGTTGTTCACCAGAGGCTGTATTTCCAGGTAGTCGTAGAAGTCCACCAGCTCCTTCAGCCTCTCCTCGCTCTCGCCGCCGAGAACTGCCCTGTAAATCTCTCCTGCCTCACAGGCAGAGCCGATGATGAGCCCTTCTCTGTGGGCGGAAAGAACCGACTTGGGAATCCTCGGTCTCTTATGAAAGTATTTTAAATGAGACAGGGAAACCAGCTTGTAAAGATTCTTCAGGCCTGTTCTGTTCCTGGCAAAAAGTATGATATGGTTGGTCCCTCTGCCCTTGATGTTTATGTTTCCTTCATCGTCTATCAATCCGTCATCGTCCAGAAGATACCCCTCGCATCCGTACAGTATCTTTATCTCCTTGCCGGCATGCGATGCATCAGGGAAGGCCTGAACAACACCGTGATCCGTGATGGCCACAGCCTTATGCCCCCACTTCTCCGCAGTCTTTACCATTCTCTTGACGTCGTTCAACCCGTCCATGGCGCTCATTTTAGTATGGGCATGCAGCTCCACTCTCTTTTCGGAATAAGTATCTATTCTCTCTATCTTTTCGATCTTTTCTATATCATCCGCCATCACGGTGACACAGTTATCGAATCTGTCCCACTGAGCAAGACCGCGAATCCTTATACCGTCACCCTTGTCGAAGTGTGAATCTATATCATCCCACTTCTCATTGAGCACGAAGGCCTTTATGCATATACTGGTTCTCTTGTCTGTGACATACAGGCTTATCAGCTTGCTGTCCTCTCTTATGGTCCTGCTGTCCTTTTTGAACAGCTCTCCCTCTATTATCACCTTGCCGCTCTCGGAGGTTATCTCCGACACAGACGTGGCCTTACCGTTGATGGCTGAACCCATTATGATATTTCCCTTGACAGGCACATATCCTCTTCGGCGTTTACCCCTGAAGGGTTTTTCCGTCTTTGCTCCCGAAGCTCCGCCTGCGGCGCTGCCTGCATCAGGTACAAAAGGCATCTCCTCAGCCGATTTTGCCTTTGCAGCCTGAAGGGACTCCATCGCCTTTTCCTGGTGCTTCTCGAAGACTTCCCGCTCCTTTTCCTCCAGATGCTTTCCCACGTGCCTGTAGCTATAGCTGTCGTTTTCAAAGACAACGCTGACATCCATATCAAGATCTTTCTTCAGCAGTTCTCTGAATCTTTCCGCCACCTCCTTGTTGAGGACATCCACCGACAGCTGCCCCAACGCATATATGATGAGCTTGTCAGCTTCAAGGAGAAACCTCTCGGGGTAAATGGTCTTGGTCACATGTGCAAACCTGCCGTTCACAAGAGTTATCATGTGGTATATGTAGAATCTCAGAGCCTCCTCTCTGCTCTGCAGCAGATCTCTGTATGTAAATCGTATTTCAACGTCCTCTATGTCTCTCAGCTGTCCCAGCAGCGTTCTCCTGAACTTATCCACCGCCTCATAGGGCAGCACAAAATTAAGCTCTAATTCCAGCGTGAGCTTTTTACCCTCCTCTGAAATCACAGCTTTCTTCGTTTCAAGCTTAAGGTCCTTTTCCGTCAGTCCTCCCAGCTTTGAAAAATCAATCGAGCTTTCCAGTATCCTTCGCATATTCCTCTGCCATCTTCATGAGTTCATCTGCAATATCTTCTTCCTTTACGGATCTTACTATCTCTCCGTCTTTGAACAGGAGGCCCTTGCCCTTTCCGCAGGCAACTCCTATATCGGCTCCTTTGGCCTCACCGGGGCCGTTTACGGCGCAGCCCATAACCGCTATCTTGATGCTAAAGTCTCTTTTCTCCGAAAGCAGCTGAGCCTTTTTCTCCACCTCCTGCACTATGGCCTCAAGATCCACCTCTGTCCTGCCGCATGTGGGGCAGGAGACGATTTCCACGCTGTCCTTCCTGATTCCCAGCGCAGCCAGCAGCTCCCTGGCAAAGCGCACCTCCTCCACGGGATCGGCTGTAAGGGATACCCTGAGGGTATCTCCTATTCCCTCCAGCAGCAGCGCACCTATACCGGCCGCAGACTTTATCTTGCCCCTGGACGGAGTTCCCGCCTCGGTGACTCCGATATGCAGCGGATATGGCGAGCTGGCGTGTACTATCTTATATGCCTCGTAATTCATCCTTACGTCCGAAGACTTCAGCGATATTACGATATCTTCGAAATCATATTTTTCAAGCATGGCCACGTTTCTAAGAGCGCTTTCCGCAAGCCCCTCTGCCGTAACGCCTCCCCATGCTGTCAGTATATCCTTTTCCAACGATCCTGAGTTTACCCCGACTCTTATGGGTATTCTCCTCATTTTCGCATGCTCTATAACCTTTCTGACGTTCTCCTTCGAGCCTATATTCCCGGGATTTATCCTCACCTTGTCAGCTCCTGCTTCTATGGCAGCGATGGCCAGACGGTGATCGAAGTGTATATCCGCCACCAACGGCACATGCACCTTTGATCTTATCCTCTTGAATGCCTCCGCAGCATCCATGTCCGGAACGGCAAGCCTGACTATCTGGCAGCCTGCCTCCTCCAGCTCTCTTATCTGTATCACCGTCGCCTCCACATCTGTGGTCTTCGTATTGGTCATCGACTGTATGGAAACGCAGCTTCCGCCGCCGATCTCCACATCACCGCATTTCACAAGCCTCTTCATAAGCACCTCTCCATAAAAGTCATGAGAACAGCGGAACGATAAATCTGACGATATCGTTCCACGTAACGTATACCATAAGAACCAGCAGCAGCATTATCCCGATGAAATGTATCTTTCCCTCCATCTCATCGGTAACACGCTTTCCTGTTATCTTCCTTATCAGCAGGAATAGAAGTCTACCGCCGTCAAGAGCAGGAAGCGGCAGCAGATTCATCACCGCCAGATTGAGACTCAGCAGAGCCGCCAGATACACGACGTATATCAGTCCCATTCTGGCTGAATCATTCACAACATACACGATTCCCACCGGACCGCTCAGCTCCTTCGCCGAAATATCTCCCGTAAACAGCTGCCCCAGTAGATCGTACATCATCACCGTCATATTCCACGTGTTGGAGACGCCCTTCGTTATGGACGGTATGAGCCTGTGCTCCATTTCCGGCATAACGCCTATAACCGTCCTTCCCGACTCTTCATCTAAATGAGGAGTTACCGTGGTGTCAGTTTCATGCCCGTCTCTGAGAACGGTGACCTGTATTTCCTTTCCTTCGTTTTCTCCCACGACGGTCTGAAGATCAGTCCATTCGTTTATCCGGCTTCCATCCATGGAAACCATTTGGTCTCCTGCCATCAGACCGGCTTCATATGCAGGAGAGCCCTCTTCCACATTGTCCAGCGTAGTTGTGGCCTGCCCGACATAAAATGCGATGATTATCATCAGAATTATCGCCGTAAGAAGGTTCATGACGGAGCCGGCAGCAAGTACGATGGCTCTCTGCCATGCAGGCTTGTTGTTGAACGCCCTGGCGTCTTCCGACTCCTCGTCCTCGCCCTCCATGGCGCAGAAGCCTCCCAGCGGAAGCGCCCTCAGGGAGTAAAGCGTCTCGCCTCTCTGCTTTTTAAACAATGTCGGACCCATACCTATGGAAAATTCGTTCACCTTGATCCCGCACAGCTTGGCGGTGATAAAATGGCCGAATTCATGCACAAATATCAGCAGACAGAATATTATCACTGCATATATCAATGTCATATTTCAGTTTCCCCTCCTGCTAAAACATATTCCTCACTTCTTCTCTTATTCTCATATCCATATCCAATACACCTTCCAGCTCAAGACCGTACTGCGCCTCATGCTTCTCCATCACCTTCACCAGCGTGTTCTGTATATCGGTGAATTTGATTCTTTCATTGAGGAAAAGCTCCACCAGCACCTCGTTGGCGCCGTTGAGTACCACAGGATAGCTGCCGCCCCTCCTGCAGGCTTCCAATGCCAGCCGTACTGTCTTGAAGACATCCATGTCCACCTGATGGAAGGTCATGCCCTTTTCCAGCGAGAAAAAATCAAGCCCGTTGCTCATGGAAGAAAGATCCACCCTGTCCGGGTATGAAAAGGCATAGGCGATGGGAGTCCTCATATCAGGCTTACCCATCTGTCCTATGATGCTTCCGTCCATGTATTCCACCGCAGAATGAAGGATGCTCTGAGGGTGGACCACTACCTGTATCTTTTCCGTCGGAACATCGAAAAGCCATCTGGCCTCGATGACCTCCAGCCCCTTGTTCATCATGGTGGCCGAATCTATGGTTATCTTGCTTCCCATGGACCAGTTGGGGTGCTTCAGCGCCTGCTGAAGAGTCACCTTCTCCATCTGCTCAAGACTGTACCCTCTGAACGGTCCTCCCGATGCCGTAAGTATTATGCGCTTTATCTCATTGCCTTCATTGCCCTGCAGACACTGGAATATGGCGCTGTGCTCGCTGTCCACAGGCAGCAGCCTTACTCCATGCCTTCGCACCGCCTCCATCACCAGCTCTCCCCCTGCCACAAGGGTTTCCTTGTTTGCAAAGGCGATGTCCTTTCCTGTCCCTATGGCTGCCATCGTCGGTTCCAGCCCCCTCATTCCCATGAGAGAGTTCAATACCATATCGCAGTCCTCCATGGATGCCAGCGCCTTCAGACCTTCCTTTCCATAATAGACTTCAATATTTCCGTATTTTTTTGAAACCGCCAGTGCATCCTCTTCCCTTTCGAGACATACCGCCTCAGGTCTGAATCTTTCTATCTGACGACATAAAAGCTCGACGCTTCTGGCACATGAAAGAGCCGCCACCGAAAACATTTCTTCGTTTTCCGCAATCACCTGCAGAGCCTGAGTACCTATGGAGCCTGTGCTTCCTAAAATCGAAATTCTTTTCATATTCCATCTCCGGCTTATTATAATATCACCAGCACTATATAGTAATATACCATCGGTCCTGTGAACAGCACGCTGTCGAATCTGTCCAGAATGCCGCCGTGACCCGGTATCAGATTTCCGTAATCCTTGATTCCCATCTTTCTCTTGAATACAGACGCCGTAAGATCTCCCAGCTGTGAAACCACTCCTCCCAGCACTCCTATGATGAGACAGTGAATCAGTATTTCCGGTGCGAAGAAGCAGCCGAAGATACCGCTGAGGATTACGCTGCCCAGAATTCCTCCCACAGATCCTTCGATGGTCTTTTTAGGGCTTATCTTCGGACAAAGCTTGTGCTTCCCCAGGGCAAAGCCCGTGAAGTACGCCATGATATCCGTACCGAAGGCCGTTATCACTATCAGCCATATGAGTATTTCATATTCCGTCTGCTCCACCAAGGTTACATGGAATGAGAAGAATATGACGTAAACTATGCCCGTTATGGTCGCCATCGCATCTTCCAGCTTCCTGTGTTCGATATTGAACAGGTACAGCAGACTCGCCAGTACAACTCCGAAGAACCAGAGCATATACCATCGTGAATCCTCCGTAAAGAAATCAATGCAGTAGAGTGCTGCCGCTGCAATCACAGCAATGGGAAATGCAGGCCTGATGTCCATGGCATGAAAACCATTGTAAAACTCCCTTACTCCCATGATCCCTATGAGCAGACATGCTGCAAAAAGCACATATCCTCCGAAATACAGTATCGCCAAAAGCGGAAGCATAATGATGCCCGACAGTATTCTTATTTTCATATTCATCTACCTCCGAATCTACGTTCCCTGCTCTGATAGTCGGCAATGGCCTTCTCGTACTCCTGAGGAGTAAAATCAGGCCAGTACACATCTGAAAAAACAAGCTCGCTGTATGCGCCCTGCCACAGCAGGAAATTGGAAAGCCTCAGCTCTCCGCTGGTCCTTATTATCAGCTCCGGATCCGGAGCATCGGCGTTGAACACTCCCGTAAAAAGCTCAGCTGCTATTGCATCCTCGTCTATCTCCTCAGGCTCCAGCTCACCGGCTTTCACCTTTTCAGCCAGCGCCTTCACTGCTCTTGTTATCTCGTCTCTTCCTCCGTAATTGAGGGCTATATTGAACTGAAGGCCTGTATTGTCCTTAGTCGCCTCCAGAGTCTTCTCAAGACTCCTGACAGCATCTGCCGGAAGCGCTGTATAATCTCCCAGTATCTTGACCTTGACATTGTTGTCGATCAACCCCTTGAGGTCGCTGGCAACCCAGCTCACAAGCAGCTTGAATATGCCTGAAACCTCCTCCAGCGAGCGTTTCCAGTTCTCAGTGGAAAAAGCATACACTGTCAGATGCTTTATCCCAAGCTTATCGGAATGATCCACGATTTTCTTCATGGCCTTCATTCCCGCATTATGTCCCGCCAGCCGCGGTACTCCTCTTTCCTTGGCCCATCTGCCGTTGCCGTCCATTATGACTGCCACGTGGGTGGGCATTCTGTCTTTGTTAAGCATAATAAATCCCTGAATCGCACAAATAGATGTGACCTTGAGGTCACATCTATCGACTATGAACTAACTTCTGAATTTTTAAACTTCCATTATTTCCTTTTCTTTTTCCTCAACGATGACGTTGATCTTCTTAACAGAATTATCGATGGCTTCCTGAATATCGTCGAGAGTTGACTTTGCGTCGTCTTCAGTGAAGTCTCCTGCCTTTTCCATCTTCTTTACCTTGTCGTTGGCGTCTCTTCTCAGATTTCTGACTGCGACCTTTGTATCTTCACCCATCTTCTTTACGATCTTCGTAAGCTCTTTTCTTCTTTCCTCCGTTACCTGAGGTATCTGAAGTCTTATGACCTTACCGTCGTTTATAGGATTGATTCCCACATTGGCAGCGTTTATTCCCTTTTCTATCATAGGGATGCTCTTGGGATCAAACGGCGATATCAGCAGCGTTCTTGGCTCAGGAACCGATATGTTGGCCAGAGCCTTGAGAGGTGTCTGACTTCCGTAGTATTCCACCATCACCTTGTCCACCAGTGCAGCGTTTGCACGACCTGCTCTTACCGTCGCCAGCTCTTCCTTAAGCACAGATATGCTTTTTTCAATTTTTTCTTCCAAACCTTTCATATTAAAATCGCTCATCTTTATTCCTCCGTATCATTATCTTACAATAGTTCCTATTTTTTCTCCGCATACAGCCTTCAATACATTTCCTTCCTCTGCGAGGGCGAAAACATGGATATCTATGTTGTTGTCCCTGCACAGTGCCGCAGCGGTTGAATCCATAACCTTAAGATCCTTTTCAAGCACCTCCTGATGCGTCAGCGAATCGTACTTCACTGCATCGGGATCTGTCTGAGGATCTGCTGAATAAACAGCGTCCACCTTCTTTGCCAGAAGTATGACCTCCGCATCTATTTCAGCTGCTCTTAAAGCTGCCGTGGTATCTGTGGAAAAGAACGGATTTCCGGTACCTGCTCCGAAGATTACAACCTTACCGTGCTCCAGATGGCTGATGGCCTTTCTTCTCACATACGGCTCCGCCACCTCTCGCATTTCAATGGCTGTCTGTACTCTTGTGGGAAGTCCCTCAGCTTCTATGGCATCCTGAAGCGCCATGGCGTTCATACATGTGGCCAGCATGCCTATATAGTCTGCAGTGGCTCTGTCCATATTCTTGCTGGTCCTTCCCCTCCAGAAATTGCCGCCGCCTACCACTACGGCAACCTGCACTCCCAGCTCGGTCACTTCCTTGATCTGAAGTGCAACTCTCTTGAGCATATCCTCATTGATACCGAAATGACCGTCTCCGGCCAGTGCTTCACCGCTTATCTTCAGCAGCACCCGTTTATACTTTGCGTCCATAACCAACTCCTTAAATTATATGTTGATAAATTCTAACAGTTATTTTACCATACAACGACAAAAGTGCGCAAGACGGAAGCTCGCTCCGTAACGACAAAAGTATGCAGGGCGGAAGCTAAAGCTCTTGTCAACGATGGTTTCTCCTGTTGGCGGCTTCTCTTCCCCTGCATCGGCATAAAGAAAAACAGCGGCATCGGAGATGACTGTTCCATACAGTTTTTTACCGATGCCGCCGCTTTATGGAATTATTTAGGGTTTGCGATTTTACATTTTCTTTGACAGATCCATTTCCTTGATAGGTACGATCTTCGTCTTCTTTACAACCTTATTTACGATGTAGAGAGCTATGAAAATAGGAAGTCCGATATATGCGACTACAATTCCGTACCAGTCGATGCCGCTCGATGATATAGCATAATATCCTTGTCCGAGGATCACAGCCGTACATATGATCAGCGAATACCATGTTCCGAATGGATATAATTTACTCTTGTATTTCAATAAGCTTAAATCCTTGCCCTGAGCCTTGAATGCCTTCCTGAATCTCAGATGACAGACACAGATACCCCACCACGTAAGGAATCCGGTAAGGCCTGTTGCGTTGTACAGCCATGTGTATACCACGCTGTCGCTGTCAAGTGAAGTGAGGAAGCATACGCACGCTATCAAGGCCGTAAACATCACTGCGAATACCGGTACACCCTTCCTCGTAACTCTTCCTAGTATCTTAGGCGCCTTTCCTGATTCTGCCATGGAATAGAGCAGGCGGCTTGCCGAATATATCGTCGAATTGCCGCAGGAAAGAATCGATGTGAGAATTACCGCATTCATTATGGAAGCAGCCATGGCAATACCGCTTTTCTCGAAAATTATAGTGAACGGGCTTACTGCCACATTGTCTATGTCTGCACTGAGAAGGTTAGGGTCCTTATAATTTATCAGCGTTGCTATGATAAAAATAGCTCCTATGTAAAACAGCAGTATTCTCCAAAAAACACTGTTTATCGCCTTAGGCACGGTCTTTTCCGGATCCACACATTCTCCGGCTGCAATGGCCGTGGCTTCAACGCCTATAAATGAGAAGCCTGCAACCATAAATATGCTGAATACCGCAAATCCGCCTCCTACAAACGGAGCCTCATCTATTGTCCAGTTACTGAATCCGGGAGTTTCCGCAGTAAATATACCAAAGATCATCAATACTCCTACCACTAAGAATATTATTATGGTAACCACCTTTATTCCCGCAAACCAAAACTCGGCCTCGCCGAATATTTTCGCAGAAAACAGATTCAATCCCAGCAGCAGAAGTATGAACAGTGCGCTCCACATTACCGACGAGCTGTCCGGAAACCAGAATTTCATCACTATCGCCGAAGCCACAAGCTCGGTGGCTACAGTCATGGCGCTGCAATACCAATAGTTCCAGCCCATAGCGAATCCGAAGGCCGGATCGATATAGTCTGTTGAATACGTTTCAAATGCGCCCGGCACAGGACGATATGTAGCCATTTCTCCCAGTGCAGTCATTACAAAATATACAGCCATGCCTATAACGGCATATGCGATCATAGAACCTCCCGGCCCCGCAGTACTTATTGATGAGCCTGTTGCTACGAACAGCCCTGTACCTATGGCACCGCCTATGGCAATCATATTCATTTGCCTTGGCTTAAGCAGCCTCTGCAATTTGTTGTTTTCTTGTTTTTCACTCATGAAAATGCTCCTCTCATTCGACAGCTTCACTGCCTCACTCAAGATCCGGGTTATCAAGCAGTATAGATACTGCTTTGTTGATGATGCTCGGTGTCCTTATATACAGATCTTCCTTGCTGACTCTCTCTGTCAGCTTGTGAAAATCCTTTCCCCACGGACCTATATTCATACACGGCATAGATATCTGTTCAATGGCCTCTACTGGAATTTCGTAAAATCCGCCGTATAGCGGCATGGATTTTTCCAACGTCCTGAGAGTTGTCGCCCCATCACCTATACTGGTGTAGCTGAGGTCTGATATACCTGTGTAAAAATATTCTTTTGTATAAGTCTGATCGTATTCCTCCTCAATGAATTCATTCAATCGATCTGTCAAGGATAAAACATCACTGTCGAGATTTTCCAGATATAAATTAGATACATTGGGATAATACGGTGGTATAAGACCGTATATTACACGCGGTGACAGATCAGCTATATAATCAAAAACAAACTCCAGCAGCTGGAAATTGCTTTCAATTATATTTCCGTTGCCCTCCTTCATCCATTGTGACAAATATTCAAGCTTTTTATTATAGTTCTCTTCGAAGACTTTACCGTGAGCCTTACAAGCCTCCTTGTAAAGTTCTGAAAAGTCCTGCACATTAACCTTCCATGGCAGTTTACCAGCAACAGGTTCAGTCACCTCAGAAAATGCCTTGTAGCTTAGATTCATTTCCGTCAGTATCTTTTCAAAGGATTCCGTGCAAATATTCCGCACATTCGCCATCACATCCGCAGGTTGCTGATTCAGCGTAAGTATGCTGAAGCAACCCGATGCCGACAGTGGCATGGATACGTCATACTGTTTTTTGCTGTCCTTAAAATACAGCCATGTCGGAGGCGGTGCGCTTTCGCCGCCTACCACATCGGAAAAATCCATATTTAGCTCAGTGCGTCTGACTATCTCACTCATGACGTTCAAGGGATTCAGTCCTTCAAATACCTTCCCTATATGAGACAAATATCCTCTTACATAAACGAAAGGCATTATTTTCCCGACAGATCCTTCGGAAAAAACTCCCTGTGAAAAGTTCTTTCTCTGATGAGGCTCTGAATTTATCATGAGCCTGTAGTTGAAGTCATACTTTTTCTTCAGCTCAGCCAGCAGCTTTACTCCTGCACGCATCCCGGCCGAAAGATTTTCTTCATCCGGAACTGCTATTACTATTACATTTCCGTTAAAATCCTTTAGCTCGCTGTATCGTTTCAGAAGAGCCAGCTGTATTGAGCCGCCACCCTTCATGTCTGCAGTTCCTCTGCCGAATACAAATGTGCCATCCTCAAGGTCCTTCTTTGCGTCCTTGGGAAGCGAGTTCTTTACCTTGTAAAGCTCCTCTGCCAGCTTGTCCGGAGAAAATGCATATGATTTGAGAAGCTTGAAATCTTCTATATCAACTACATCGTTGTGATGTACGAATACAATGGTATCCTTTCCCTTACCTCTGACCATTCCATAGCACACGGCTCTGCCGAAAGGATCTCCCTGTATCCTGTATGTACCGTAATCTTCGGGATGAAGCTTGAAATACGGAATATTTGAAAAATAATCCATAAGAAAATTCTCGGCCTCTTTTTCACGTTCTGTATATGTAAAGCTCTGCGTCTCGACGTATCGATACATCAGTTCTTTTATGTCCTTATCGATTCCATTCAAAATATTGTTTATATTATCCATTCCGAAATTAATGCCTTTCTATATCCTTTGTGTTCCTGTAATCTGCAGATGTCAACTATGCTCTCGTTATAGGACATGTAAGACAAGTAGGGCCGCCTGTTCCTCTGTATGAAACTTCTTTTCCTTCATAAGTCAAGACTTCAATACCCATATCCCTGAGCTTGCCTTCAATTTTAGGGCATCCCTTTATCAGGATGACCTTACCCGGCTCAAGTGCCAGCAGATTGGTTCCAAGATAATCATATTCATCGTCGTCTGCTTCAATAAGAGTTATTCCCTTTTCAATCAGATATTCACGGAAGAAGACAGGCATGAATTTGGAGTAAACAACAGCCTTGTCCACATCAACAAAGCTTATTATGCTCATTAGATGAAGACATGCATCTTCTCCTTCACCGTGCGGCATAGGAACTATGATATATTCGTCCACTATACCCTTTGTAAGCTCCTTGAACTGACGAATACCCTCATCATTTGTTCTGTACCCTCTTCCTATGGCCACCGTCTTTTCATCTATCCAAAGTACATCTCCGCCTTCCATCTTTCCCGGAGCCTTGATCTCGCCCAGTGTCGGTACTCCTATGCTTTCAAGATATTCTCTCGTCGCCTGATATTCTCTGCTTCTCAAAGCCTTTCCCATAGGAAAATAAATCGCACCCTTCTTTGTGATCTTCACAGGGTCATGCGCATATATGGAGTCCAGTCCGGTCCTGTCATCTTCAGGCAGATAGTGAACATTCTCCACATTGTCGGTGATATACTTTTCGAACACCTTGTATTCCTCTAATACCTTTTCGTAATCAGGACATCCGAAATATTTGAATTCCTCCCATGTCCTGTCAAGATTTTCCTGGCTTATAAATGCCTGTTCAGGTCTCTTGATAAGTATTGATTCTATTTTTCCTACCATTGACTGACATCCGTACTTCATAATAACTACCTCCGTTTAATTGGGTTAATATATTTTATTGACTGTACATCACCAATGCAATTTACGTACCAACTGCAGAACAAAAAATAAGAGCATCTCAAACTCGTTGAAACGCCCTTATTTCACGTTAATTTATTTTATATATCCTTGAGCAAAATTTTTTGCCTAGCTCATCAGGCAAAATTTTTTTCTCCAATATACGCAAAATATTTTGCTCACATCGCTTTTTCATATCGCTCCTAAAGTATGCCGTATTTTTTCATTTTGTAGCTCAATGCCTGTCGGCTCAGCTTAAGCTTATCGGCTGCCGCCTTTATATTCGACGAATCCTTGTAGACCTTCGTTATGATATCTTTTTCATATTTTTCCACCTGCTCTTTAAGTGAGCTGCCATCGAATTCTATCTGCTTTGATATGCTTCCCATACCGATATCCACAGCTTCCCTGCTTTTCTTTCTGTAATTGATAATGTGAGCCGGAATATCGTGCATCGTGATTTCCCGGCTTCTGGCTATATTAAAAGCATACTCGACGGCATTTTTCAGCTCTCTGACATTTCCCGGCCAATTATGGGTTATGAACATCTTTAGAGCAAGCTCGCTGCAGCTGTCTATCTTTTTTGTCCCAAGCTTGTTGTAGTAATCAATATAATAATCCACAAGAAGAGGAATATCGTTCTTCCTTTCCTTCAGAGGAGGAAGCGATATCTGGACTACAGCTAATCTGTAAAACAAATCGCTGCGCATATCCCCGGAATCGATCAGATACTTGGGATCTCTGTTCACTGCCGAAACGATCCTGACATCTATACTCCTCTCTCTTTCATCTCCCACGCGTCTTATTTTCTGCTCCTCCACAGCCTTTAGGATCTTAGCCTGAAGACTTATTTCCATGGAATTCAGCTCATCGAGAAAAAGAGTTCCCTTATGGGCCAGCTCAAACAGACCCTTTCTGTTCTCTGCGCCGGTATAACTCCCCTTCGCAGTTCCAAACAATATGCTTTCCAGAAGCCCCATGGGTATTGCCGAACAGTTTTGCGAAACAAAGGGGCCATCTGCTCTGCTGCTGTGGCTGTGTATCGACTGCGCCGCTATTTCCTTTCCGGTTCCCGTCTCGCCTGTTATCATCACGGGAGAATTCCCTGCTGCGGCATATTTTATCTTTTCCTTTATCCTTATCATTGCAGGATCTGTCGTGACCATATCATCGAGACAATAAAGCCTGTCTCCTCTCTTGATGGAATTGTGCCGCTTTTTTATAGCCTTGTTGCATGGCTTTCCGTCCTCTGACAGGATTATAGCTCCCTCAATAGCTCCTATCACCTTGTCTCCCAGACCTATAGGATAGGTACAGCATGAAAATGTCAGAGTTTTACCGTTTATATCGGTCACCGTCTGTATCTCATCCATTATAGGCTCTCCCGATTTCATAACGCGGAAAATAGTGCTTTCATTTTCCGTAAGCTCCGGATAAACCTCCATAAGGTGTCTTCCCGTAAAACCCTCATTCTGTACGGTATTGTTGTCTTTGTCGATAATTGCGCTGTATTCTATTATTCCTTCCCTGTTTGTAATCAAAATCGAATCCAGATTATCATAAATGCTGCTCATTTGTTCCAGATAGTTGAAAAACATGAATTCCTCCCAAAATAGTTTCCCGTCTATATATAAACCCGGTCGTAATGCTTTTTCAGATACATTCTATCATATAACGGTATCCTGTGCATTATTTTACAATACAAAATGCGGAAATATCATAAATCCGATGCTTTCCATATAGTAACGATAATAAATAAAAATGACCGGTTTGCTTTCATAAACCGGTCATTCATTTTCAACACATCTTTTCAGCTTCAGCCGTATGGTTATCCTAGTTCCCATGTCTATCGTGCTCTCCACATGTATGCTGCCGCCCAGCTCCTCCACCGTTCTCTTTACTATGTACATGCCCAGTCCCGTACCCTTGGCTGCCTTCACCCTCTCATCGTCCGCTCTTGAAAAGGGCTCGAAAATATGTCCGATGAAATCGTCGCTCATTCCTATGCCGTTGTCGCAGCAGGAAAATACATATTCTCCCGTTTCACTACCGGCATTCTCCTCATTTATGAAAAGCACCACCGTACCTTTACCCGGAGTATACTTTATGGAATTGGATATAACATTCACAAGTATCTTGAGCATCCGTCCGCAATCGCCGACAACATCTCTGTTAATGACACCCTCCGTTCTCACATCAAAGGCTATACACTTTTCAATCGCCAGAGGCTTCAGAAGAGCGATAAGCTCTGCCTCAAGCTCATCGATGCTGAAAGCCATCTCATCACGAATCCCTTCTCCCACAAGCTCAGGCTTTGCATCGAGGAGATTATCGATCAAACCTGTTATCCTCTCTCCGGTCACATGTATCCTGCTCAGATAATCCAATACCTTATCCCTGTCATCCACATTGTGCTCTGCCATAGTACATGTGGCCATCATTATGTTCAGCGCATTCCTGAGCTCATGGGATACATTGAATAACTGATTCGTTTCAATGCTTTCATTATAATTGATCATACACACCACCCTTTAAAAAAAGAATCCGTTCATTTCATTATAACGGTAATACTTATTCTAACCGTTGCAGAAGCTAATGTGTACAAAAAATGTCGACATTTATGTATATTATTTGTATTTTTACTATGTATTTCGACAAAAAACGACAGCCTTCGCAGGCTGCCGATATGCTTTTCCGTATATTAGATGCTGTTTTCATCTGAAACTTCGTGCTTTTTACAGTGCAGGCTTTACTTCATTCTTTCCTGCTTCACCTTGTGATCGATAACGTGGCGCCTTGAAAGCTCAGCAGTGATATCCTCCATTCTTATACCCTGCTCCACCATCATTACCATGATATGATATGCCAGATCCGCTATCTCGTATATCGTTTCCTCCTTGTCGTTTTTCGCACCTGCTATTATCACCTCTGTGGATTCCTCGCCAACCTTTTTCAAGATCTTATCCATGCCCTTGTCAAAGAGGTAAGTGGTATAGCTTCCCTCCTTGGGGCTGGTCTTTCTTCCCTTGATCATATCGTAAAGAGCGTTGTATGAAAACGGCGTCCGGCCCTCTCCCACGTATTCAAGGTTGAAGAAGCAGCTTTCGGCTCCCGTGTGGCATGCCGGACCCTTCTTGATGACCTCGATGACGAGGGCATCGTGATCGCAGTCGGATTTTATGGAAACAACCTTCTGAGTATTTCCACTGGTCTCTCCCTTTCTCCACAGCTGCTGTCTGCTCCTGCTGTAAAAGCATGTTGTACCTTCCTTCATGGTTATTTCAAGGGACTCCCTGTTCATATACGCCACCGTCAGCACTTCCTTTGAATAATAGTCCTGAACTATTGCAGGAATAAGCCCCTTTTCATCAAATTTAAGTCTTTCCATATCCATTATAATCTGACCTCCACTCCCTGATCTCTCAAGTACATTTTAAGATCCTTTATCCTTATTTCCTTAAAGTGAAAAATACTTGCCGCAAGCCCCGCATCTATGCCCTCGTGCTTGAAAAGCTCTGAAAAGTCCTCCATGCAGCCTGCACCTCCCGAGGCTATCACAGGCACGTTGACTCTGGCCGCTATCTCGTCCAGAAGCTCCAGATCGAAGCCCTCCTTGACGCCGTCGGTATCTATGCTGTTGACCACCAGCTCGCCTGCGCCGCTTTCCACGCCTCTGACAGCCCATTCAAGAGCATCTATCCCCGTGTTCTCTCTGCCGCCCTTTGAAAACAGCATGAACCTGCCGTCCACACGTTTTATATCCATGCTCAGCACCACGCACTGATCTCCGTATTTTTTAGCGGCCTTTTCTATTATATCGGGATTTCTTATGGCTCCGCTGTTGACGCTCACCTTGTCCGCCCCGCATTTCAGCACTCTGTCGAAATCATCCAGAGTATTGATGCCTCCGCCTACGGTCAGTGGTATGAAAATCCTCGATGCCACCCGGGTAAGGATATCAGTAAAGAGCGCCCTTTCCTCAAAGCTGGCGGTTATATCGTAAAACACCAGCTCATCGGCTCCCTCCTGATTGTAGAACTCGGCCATCTCCACAGGATCCGATACATCCTGAATTCCTTCAAAATTTATTCCTTTAACAACTCTTCCGTTCCTTATATCAAGACAAGGTATTATTCTCTTCGTAATCATATCATGACCTTTCCAAAAATCAAATTTCTGCCAGCTTAACAGCTCTTTCCAGATCAAGCATGCCGCTGTATATGGCTTTGCCCAAGATCGCTGCATCCACGATATCCTTAAGAGTTGATATCTCCTCTTCGAAGCTTATTCCCCCCGAAGCCGTTACAGACAGGCCTTCTATGGACTGCAGTCTTTTATACGCCTCAATGTTGGTTCCCTGAAGACTTCCGTCTCTCGATATATCCGTATATATCACAGTCTTTACTCCTATATCTCTCAGATATCTGCAAAATTCAAAACTGTCCTTATCGGTGATCTCCTTCCATCCGTTTACAGCCACAAATCCGTTGCGGGCGTCCACACCCACCGCAATTTTCTCTCCGTATTTCTTCACCATTCTTTCCAGAAATTCACTGTCCTTGACGGCTATGGTTCCCAGTATCACTCTGCCTGTCCCCAGCTCAAGATACTGCCTTATCCTCTCCTCATCTCTGATACCGCCGCCAACCTCCACGAACATGTCAACCTGTTCTACTATGGCCTTTATGGTATCGAAATTGACAAGCCTGCCGTCCTTGGCGCCGTCAAGATCAACAAGGTGAAGACAGTCTGCGCCTTTTTCCCTGAAGGCTCTGGCAACATCGACAGGGTCATCATCGTATACCGTCATCTGATCGTAGTCTCCCTGAAACAGCCTTACTGCCTTGCCGTCTCTCAGATCTATTGCGGGAAATATCTTCATCGTTACACCTCCATGAACGCCTTCAGTATGTTCAATCCTACGCCTCCGCTTTTCTCAGGGTGAAACTGAGTTCCGTAAACACTGCCGTTTCTCACTGCTCCGGTCACCTCTATGCCGTACTCCGATGTGGCTATGGTGCTGTCTTCACAGCCCTTGCCGTAGAAGCTGTGGACGTAATATACGCAGTCTCCCTGTGAAATATATTTGAACAGCGGCTCTCCCTCTGCAAAGCTCAGGGAATTCCATCCTATATGCGGAACCTTGAGCCCCTTTACACCTGCCGTTTCCAGCTCCTCCTCTATGGAGGATATCGTTCCCTTAATGAGTCCCAGACCTTTGTGGACTCCGTACTCATGACTTTCCTCGAAGAGAAGCTGCATTCCCAGACAGATTCCCAGAAGAGGCTTTCCGCCTGACGCTTCCTTCATTATGGTATCCACAAGCCCTGTGGCGTGAAGTCTGGCGATGGCGTCCTCAAAGGCTCCCACTCCGGGAAGTATTATCCTGTCGGCAGCCTCTATATCCTCTTTTCTGTCCGTAACCACGACATCTGCCCCCAGGTATCCCAGAGAGGCTGTCAGTGAAAAAAGATTTCCCACACCGTAATCTATTATAGCTATCATTTATAAAACTCCTTTTGTAGATGGTATTTCATCGGCATACGCTTCTTCGATGGCGCAGGCGCCTCGCAGCGCTCTCGCCATGCCCTTGAATACGGCTTCGATGATGTGATGGCTGTTTTCTCCCGCCATCTGCTTCAGATGTATGGTGAGCCCCAGCTCTCTGGAAAATGCAGCTATGAACTCCTTCACCAGCTCTGTATCGAAATCGCCCACCTTCTGCGCCGGGATCTCCACGTCGAAATTCAGACAGCTCCTTCCGCTGATATCCACGGCGCACAGCACCAGAGCCTCATCCATGGGAAGCAGAAACTGACCGTATCTGCAAATGCCGCGTTTTTCACCCAGAGCCTCTCTGAAGGCAGTACCAAGAGCTATCCCTGTATCCTCCGTGGTATGGTGATAATCCACATGCACATCTCCATCGCACACCAGCTTGATGTCAAATCTTCCGTGTCTTGTGAAAAGCTCCAACATATGATCCAGAAAACCGCAGCCTGTATTTATCTCATAAGCGCCTTTTCCGTCTATATCAAGAGACAGGCTTATCCTTGTTTCATTGGTATTTCTGACTATATCGCTTTTTCTCATTTCTCTCTCCTTCACTCATCTGCCGAGGATTTCTCCGGTCGCTTCAAGCAGAAGCTCCATTTCCTCGTCAGTTCCTATGGTTATCCTCACGAAATCCGCCGTTTTTCTGTCTGTGAAATGTCTCACGATGATGTTTTTCTCCCTGAGCCTGTCAAAGTATTCCTGTCCCGAAATCTCACTGCATGATGCGAACACGAAGTTGGCCTTTGACGGAAGCACCGTGAATCCCAGCTGACGCATGGCCGATACAAAACGCTCCCTCGTATCCATTATCCTGCTGCATGTCATGTTGAAATAATCCATGTCCTTCATGGCCTCTATGCCTGCCAAGATGGCCAGCCTGTCAAGATTGTATGGATTGAAGCTGAACTTTATGGTATTCAGATCAGCTATCAGCTCCTCATTTCCCATGGCATAACCGATTCTTGCGCCTGCAAGGCTTCTTGATTTGGAAAAGGTCTGTATCACCAGGAGATTGTCGTAGCTGTCTATGAGCTGAACTGCACTGTCGGCTCCAAAGTCCACATATGCCTCGTCTATCACCACAAGATTATCCTTGTTGTGCCTGAGGATTTCTTCTATGCTCTCCACATCGAGAGCCATGCCGGTGGGTGCATTGGGGTTTGTTATCACTATGGTTCCATCAAGATCGCAGTAATCCTCCACCCCCACGGAAAAATCATCTCTCAGCGGGATTTTCACTCCTTCTGCCCCGAAGACATCGCAGTATACAGGGTAGAAGCTGTAGCTTATTTCAGGATAATACACCTTTCCCGTCTTTCCCTTGAACGCCATGAATACGAAGGCCAGTATCTCATCCGAGCCGTTTCCTGTTATTACCTGTTTTTTGTCGATACCGAGGCCGGCAGCAATGGCTTCATTGAGAGCCGAAGCTTCCGGATCCGGATATAGCCTGAGATCATCTATCTGACGCCTGTCTATAAGCTCTGCCACCGCAGGAGCAGGAGGGTATGGGTTTTCATTGGTATTGAGCTTTATGAGCCTGCCCTTTACCTTTGGCTGCTCCCCCGGAGTATATGGCGTAAGCTGTATGTATTTTTCATCAAAGAATCTGCTCATTTTACTCTTTCTCCCAGTTCACCAAGCATCTTGCTTATCATCTTGTTTTCAAATTTAAAGCTGGTCTTATTGGCTATGAATCTGGCGCTTATGCTCTGAAACTCTTCTATCACCTTCAGGTTGTTTTCTCTGAGGGTGTTTCCCGTTTCCACTATGTCCACAATGACATCTGATAGCCCCAGTATTGGCGCCAGCTCGATGCTGCCGTTGAGCTTGATTATCTCTATATCTCGATTCTTACCGCTGTAAAAATCTTTAGCTACATTCACGTATTTGGTGGCGACTCTCAGCGTCCTGTCGGGGTCCTCCACATAACCATCGGGAGCTGCTACAGCCATCCTGCACTTTCCTATGTTGAGATCCATCAGCTCATATACATCGGATCTGTTTTCCAGCAGTATGTCCTTTCCTACGATACCCACATCTGCAGCATGATGTTCCACATAAATGGCAACATCGCTGGGCTTCACAAGAAGGTATCTTACATTTTTCTCAGGACTTTCGAATACCAGCTTTCTGTTCTGCTCGTAGTAGCCGGGGCAGTCATATCCCACAGATGCCAACATATCGTAAACCTTATCTCCAAGTCTGCCCTTGGGCAGTGCAATATTAAGCATTTAAATTTCCTCCTTTACCGGCTGTCCGTCCTTTATGACATAAACATCCCTGTATCTCAGACCGCAGGGTATCAGCTTCTCGGCTCTGACCGATATACCTGTCTTCTGAAGAGTCTTGACGGATCTTATTACCGACACAGGATCATCCTCATCACCGTACATCAATACTGCATCCACATCGTATTCCGACGGCTCTACCCTTCCCTTCAAAAGCTCATCGAGATAGATGGCAAAGCCTATGGCCCTGGCTTCCTTGCCGAAGATACCCATGGCCTTGTCGTACTGTCCTCCCGAGAGAACGCAGCCCGGAAGGCTCCTGATGTAGCCTCTGAAGATTATTCCGTTGTAATAATCTATATCGTTCACCATGCTGAGATCGATCTGGATGTTCTTTGCATATCCCAGACTCCTGAGAGATCTGCAGTATCCTTCCAGGATATCCACATCCTTTCTCATCTCATCGTTGACAGCCATGGCTCTGGCTCTTTTTATGGTGCTTCCCATTTCACCGTAGAGGAAAGGAAGCTCTTTCAGAATCCGAACAGTTTCCTCATCCAAACCTGCATCTGCCGCAACCTGCGCAACTCCTGCCGCATTCTTCTGTCTGATGTAATTGAGTATCTCCAGATAATGCTTTTCATTCAGCTCCAATGACTCCAGCAGATGCACCGTATAGTGCATATATGATATTTCCATCAGGAAATCGCTGTCTATCAGCTTGAGGGATTTGAGCGCCAGGTTCATCACCTCAAGTATGCTGTATCTGTCTATATTTCCCATATATTCAAGACCCATCTGACTTATTTCCTTGAAGGAATGATTTTCCTTGTTCTCTCTGTAGACATTCTCTATGTAATAGAGCTTTTCACTCTGCTCCCTGGTCGCCCTTGTGTTGTTTATGACGCTGAGGGTAACGTCCGGCTTCATCGCCAGCAGTCTGCCGTCAAGATCCGTAAATGTCAGCACCTTTTCCCCGGCAATAAAGTCCCTGTTGTTAGCGTAAAGGGAATACTCCTCGAATTTTCCTATCCTGTATTTCTTGTATCCGTATTTTTCATACAGCCCTCTAAGCTCTAACGTAGCGCGCTCATCAGGCCTCAGATTGTATTTCATTTCGGTCTCCTTCACTTTAGCACGTTAATGCGTTACTTAATTATTGTTCTACAGTTCTCTATTATATACCTTCCTCCCGCCGATGTCTACCCGTTGTTTGAAAAAAGCGGCTAAGAGATGTCATTATCATCGACTGTTTTTTCCACAGCAAAAAAAAAACGAACCGCCCCGTAAACATCAAAGTTGCTCAATGTCATCAGGTCGATTCGTTGTTGCCGTATTTCTTTAAAACATCTGAACTACTGTACTACTGTCGTCAGCTATGATTTTGCCTCTTTTCCGGCAGCCTCATTATTACTCTGTTCTGCTCTTTCTGAGGGTCGGTATGAACTTGGCCGCCAAGCCCTTGCCTCTTGACTTTATATATATGAAACCGAGAAATGAAAATACCACTGCTCCGATGAAGTTGACAAACAAATCATGCATGGTGTCGTAAAGACCCACATCCAGGTATTTGTCCCATACCATATCGTTGACTGTCACCGAGCTGACATCCACATGAACAGGCACGTTTAGTCCCTCAGGATGTATGGCCACAGAATTGAACTCCGTAAGCCATGTATCCTTCTGCATATCCATGCCGAAAAATATATCCATGGAGCATTCGAAAAACTCCCATATAACTCCTATCGTCATGGAGAAGCAGAATGAAACCAGCGCCACGAACAGCGGCGACATGGTCATCTTCACCTTTTCGTTACGGTTGAGTATATCTATCATGGCAAAACCGATGGCCGCTGCCAAAAATCCATTGGTGGTGTGAAGTATATCATCCCATCTTGGGAAGATAACGTAAAATCCGTGTATCTCTCCCAATATCTCTGCTGCGAATATAAAAAACACTATCACGACCTCAAGCGCCGTCGGCAAATTGATGGACAGCTTTCTTGAAATTATCGTAGGCATCATGAACAGCACCAGCGTCAGCGCACATGTCATTACATTATGCCAGTTATTGTTGAATATCTGAGCTATCATCACGCCCAATACGACAAGTCTCAATATGATATAAACCGCTATACTTGCCTTGCTTCTGTTTTCTTCCAACATAGTCCTTCTTTCCTCATCAATTTTATTTGCTGCATTTCCTGTTTTTTCTGTTTATCACCGATGCCATGTATGCAGCGCCGAAGCCGTTGTCGATGTTTACCACGGCCACTCCGTTGGCACAGCTGTTGAGCATCGAAAGGAGCGCCGACAAGCCACCAAGATTGGCGCCGTATCCTATGCTGGTGGGCACAGCTATCACCGGCGCATCCACAAGTCCTCCCATGACGCTTGCCAGTGCGCCCTCCATTCCGGCCACTGTTATGACCACGTCGGCCTCTCTTATTTTATCCAGCTTATCGAACAGCCTGTGAATACCTGCAACTCCTACGTCGTATACACGAATCACCTTGTTTCCGAGTATTTCCGCAGTTACCGCCGCCTCCTCGGCAACGGGAATATCTGCAGTTCCTGCAGTGACCACCGCAACGGTTCCTGCATTTTCCGAGGCTTCATGAACAGCATGCGATGCAATTATCCTGGCAGTCTTATGAAAAACAGCGTCCGGAAGCGCCTCTATGACAGCCTCATAGTCCCCGGCTGTAGCTCTCGTTCCCATGATCCTTCCGCCTTTTTTGACGAGCTCCGCCATTATATCTCTTATTTGCTGCGGCGTCTTCCCCTGGCAGAAGATTACCTCAGGAAAGCCTGTCCTGATGGCTCTGTGGTTGTCCACATTTGCGAAGCCCATATCCTTGTATGGGAGCTCCTTTAGCACAGCCGCAGCCTCTTCTATGGACATATCTTCATTCTTCACCTGTTCCAGTAGGCGCCTGATATCCTTTTCCTGCATTTAAGTCTCCTTTTATGTTATATATCCGGATATCATTATACATAAATGTGAGGATAAAATCAAAAGCTTAATTGCAAAAAATAGGCTTCTCCTCAAATCAGATCAATGCTTTTTTGAATATTTCCAGTCCTTCGTCGATTTCATCATATGTTATGGTAAGCGGTGGAAGCATCCTTACCTTGTTCTTTGCCGTAAGTATCATAAGGCCGCTTTCCAACGCATCCTTTACAACTTCTGCTGCTTCCTTGCCTTCGATTTCCACGCCCAGCATTAGGCCCATTCCCGATACGCTTACAACCTGCGGCAATTCCATGAGAGCTTTCTTAAGATATTCTCCCTTTGCAGCCACATCTTCAAGGAAGGCGTCGTCCATTCTTCTCAGCACCTCTGCTGCTCCTGCGCATGCCACAGGATTTCCGCCGTACGTAGTGCCGTGGTTTCCCGGTTCAAGGACATCGCAGCATTTCTCTCCGAAGAGGCAGCCGCCGATAGGCAGTCCGCCGCCTATGCCCTTTGCAAATGTCACAATATCAGGCTTTATTCCGAAATGCTCATAGGCAAACAGTCTTCCGCTTCTTCCTATTCCTGTCTGTACCTCATCTACGATCAGCAGCATATCCTTCTCCTTGCAGAGCCTTTCCGCAGTCTCCACAAACTCTTTTTCAAGGTTCAGCACGCCGCCTTCTCCCTGTATCATCTCCATCATTATGGCACATGTATCATCATCCACCAGCTTCTCAAGCTGTGCCGAATCGTTGGCCTCGCAATATGCAAAGCCCTCCAGAAACGGTGTAAAGAATTTATGGTAATTTTCCTGTCCCGTGGCAGTGATGGTAGCCATCGTTCTGCCGTGGAAGGAATTGTTCAGGGTTATGATCTTGTTTACCGCACCGCCCTTTTTTATTGTGCCGTATTTTCTTGCTGTCTTGATGGCAGCTTCATTTGCCTCGGCTCCTGAATTTCCGAAAAACACCTTTTTCATACTTGTTCTGGCCGTCAGATGATCTGCCACCTTTACCTGAGGCTCTGTATAAAATAGATTCGACACATGCTGCAGCTTGTTGAGCTGTGCAGTTACTGCGGCAATCCAGCCTTCATCACAGAAGCCCAGAGAGTTCACACCTATACCGGAAGTAAAGTCTATATATTTTTTACCGTCCTTTGACACACAGTGTGAGCCGCTTCCGCTGTCTGCCACCATATCATATCTGCTGTACGTCCCTACGATTTTCTCTTTATCCAGTTTTTTTATCTCGCTACTGTTCATTTTAGTACTT